>JAWAXC010000017.1:29031-30616 GCA_038897115.1 Sulfolobales archaeon
CTCAGGGCTTCTTTCACATGCCATTCTCCCCTCGGTGTTCTCATTATCTGGTTGTTGCAGATCAGGCATGTAGCTGTCTCCCTCCTAGCATCTATATTTGGTCTCGGAACCCTGTACTGCCTCCCCTCCGCCTCCACCAAGCCCTGTGGGGTGTTCACCCTCGCTGTTAGTGTCTTTCTGCCAAGCTCTCTATTCAGATCAACGATCTTTATATATACCTCCCCACCGTATCTCTCCGGCTCCATCCATGCCAGCCTCTGATACGCCCCCCTCCCACCCTCCTCACCCTCCTCCCCTTCGCCACCGCCCCTCGATACCCTTGCCAGCCACCAGTTCCCGACCAGGGGTGTCCACATACCGCAGTGCGGGCATCTAACCTCCCAGCTACCTATATACACAGCTATATCATCGTCGTAGAGCTCTCCAACATCTCGATCTCTTCTCAGCATCTCAACAACATATCCACCCCACCTCTTAACATCATCAGCAAGCCTCCTCCCAAGCCCCCTATCAACAGCCCATCTAGGATGCTCCAGAACAGCCTTTAGAAAAACATACGCTGCTGGCAACAGCTCAACAGCAACAACCTCGCCCACACCGAGCCTCACAGCCTCCAGAGGTATCGAGCCAAAGCCTGCGAATGGGTCTAGAAGCCTTGCCCTTCTAAATATCTCTCTCCAGCTGAGCGGGATAACCGGGTTCTTCCTATGCGGTGTGTTATCCGCGAACCGTAGATGGTATTTGAACTCATAGGGGCTGATATCTTTCGAGAGAAGGGCGCCGGCTATCACCGCCCTAGCCCCTGCCAGGGGCTTTCTAGTCCACCAGAACACCATCTCCCAGAAGGGAGGCCTACCACCGCCCAGCTTCTCCCTAGCAGAGGCCTCATTAACATCCCCGACGGGGAAGCCCTCGGACTCTATAAACAGCTTATCCACATTATCCATACATACCCCCCACAAACCATATCAGCAAAGTATCTATGGGATATACAAACCGATATAACCATAGATCTCCCTCGCAATAGTATTTTCAGGGGGTTATATAGCTGACCCTGTATGATCTAATAACGTTAGGATAACATTTAGCATAGAAGATAAAGATTCAATCTCGTCTTCCGGGATCTTGGTTGTATCGATCAATTTAAACAAATCTTGAGGAGATGGTTGAACCCCCTGTTGTTGCGCCTCTGACCTCCTCCCCACCCTAAGGGAATCCTCGCCCCAACTATAGTGCTAGCATCAAGGCTTATAAGCATTAGCAGCATCCCCGCCCTAAAGAGCGAGGCTTTCAGTTGTAATGCCAATGATATGAAGTCGAAAAATCTGGTCATCCTATCTTCATCTATGTAGCGTTTTAAGTAAGTACGCAAGCTCTCTAGAGTTGTAAGTACTTCTTGTAACTCGGATCTTAGCAAATTCCTCTCAATTTCAGGCTTAGATATGATTATTTTCAATGACCTTAGCTGCCCTTTTAATTTTCCGAGCTCCCATAATACTTTCAATAGGTTTTCATTGTGTTTGCTGTACAATATACATTTACCAATTCATTATTGCAAAGCGCACTATATAATAACACCTTAGTA
>JAWAXC010000018.1 GCA_038897115.1 Sulfolobales archaeon
ATTCCACCTAGCTTGATGAGATCCCCTTGGCATGTGGTGAGCCAGCTAGCCATGATGCTAGCACCTCAGGATCTATGTTTCCACCTGTAATCATAGCTATAACCTTTTTCCTCTGTAGCTTGTCTCTTATTCTATATGTTGCTGCGAGAGATGCTGCTCCAGCCGGCTCAGCTATGATCCCCTCAATCTCTGTTAGTATTTTTATAGCGTTTATCATCTCTTCATCCGATACAAGCACTATATCATCGATCCTATCTCTGAGGATGTTAAATGGAAGCTCATATGCCTTTGAGGTTGCTAGTCCCTCAGCTATGGTGCTAGCCTTTCCTACGCTAACAAGCTTTCCCTGTTTCCATGATAGGTAGAAGCTGGGAGCTCCCTCTGCTTGAACACCGATAACCTTTATACCTGGATCTATGCTTTTAGCCACAACCACAGCTCCGCTAGCACCTGAACCCCCTCCTATGGGGTTCACAATTATATCTACATCTGGGAGATCCTCTATGTTCTCTAGATGCATAGTTGCGACCCCTGGATAGAGCAGGGGTTCGTTGATAGGATGTATATATAGATACCCCTTCTCCTCTGCAAGTTTCTCGGCGTATTCCCTCGCCTCTTCGAATATGGATCCGTGGAATACTATCTCAGCTCCCAGATCTCTTAAGGCCTCAACCTTGGTTCTCGATATCCCGTGTGGCATGACTATTATGGCTCTAGCTCCATATAGTGATGCTGCATATGCCACAGACTGGGCATGGTTGCCCATAGATGCTGTTATAACACCCCTTTTAACTGCTTCATCAGCCCTCATAGCCATATAATGAAGTCCTCCCCTCACCTTAAAAGATCTTGTGATCTGTGTGTTCTCCAGCTTTAGATATATGTCGAAACCAAGGATCCTGGATAGTCTTCGCGAGTATCTCAGAGGCGTTCTAACTATATGCTTAGATATGATCGACCTAGCCCTATATACATCTCTCAATGTGAAGAAAGACAAAATAGATACCCAAATAAGCATCTATATCGCATCTAATAAGGATTTAGACTCTCTATAGGGATTCATGGCTTATAAGCCCTCTATGTGAAAAGGAAATGGTGTTCCCCATGTCGATATACTTTGGTAATTGGAGGCCTAGGCAGGGGAATATTCTTGAGGAATTCTTAGCCGAGATCCAGGCTAGGGGGAAGCCTAGGTTTGACTGGAGCAGATCTATTGATTGGTCTAGAGCTAGGGTCTACGACCTCTCCCAGCCTCTAGGCCCTAATACTCCTCCATTTCCAACCTATCCTCCATTTGAGATCAAATGGATCAAGACTGTGCAGGAGCACGGGGTTAATGCCCAGTATATCCAGACACCATTCCACATTGGAACCCATATGGATGGACCTCTACACTTCGACACAGCCGGGCTTGATATAGCCTCTATACCGATTGAATATTGGATTGGGGAGGGGGTTATAGTTGATATAAGCGATGAGGTAGGGGATCTAGATATATATACCTCGGATATGGTGGAGAGGAAGCTAAAATCATATAACCTATCGCTCAAACCATTTGATATTCTAGTAATACATACAGGCTATAGTAGATATGCTTGGTATAAGTCTGAGGCTAATCCCGTGAGATATATGCTTAAACATCCAGGCCCTATGAAGGAGTTTGCTGACTGGCTTATCAAGAATAAAATTAGATGGACAGCTGTAGACGCTGTGTCACAGGATCACCCTCTCAACACAGTTATTAGAAGGGTTAGACCCGATATCGTGGCTGAGTTTAAGAAGAAATTTGGGAGGGATGTGGATGAGGTGATGCCATGGCCAGAGAATTATCAGCTGATGCACACATATCTCTTTCCAAAGGGTATACTCCATGTTGAGAATGCTGGTGGGGATATAGATAAGGTTCTCAATAGAAGGTGCTTGATAGCAGCATTCCCAGACAAGATAGTCGGTGCTGAGGCATCCTTCTGCAGGCTTGTGGCGATCTGCTCGGACTAGCAGGCGGGATAAGAATGCCGAGGATCGTTAATATAGTTAGGAGAGGGCTTTACAGGGATTCTGTCCAGCTTCTCCATATAAGCGAACAGGTTAGGAGGTTCGAAGGAGTTCTCAATGCTATGATAGCTATGGGGACAAGGCTTAACAAGGAGATCCTTGCTAGAGAGGGTCTCCTATCGCCCGAGGGTATGGATGCTGGTGAGAACGATCTTATTATAGCTCTGAAGATATCTGATCTAGCTGATTTAAACGAGGTTCTCGCAAAAATCGAGGATCTTCTTTCAAAAACCCCTACACAGGATCTAGAGATCTATAGCGATCTAGACCATGCCTTGGAGGTAAACAGAGATATAAATCTAGCCCTAGTATCGGTTCCAGGTCAATATGCTAGAGAGGTTGTTATGAAGCTTCTAGATAGAGGGCTTCACATACATCTCTTCAGCGATCACGTGCCTATAGAGCATGAGGTGGAGATGAAGAGATACGCCGTTGAAAAGGGGCTCCTCCTAATGGGGCCAGAGGCTGGAACATCCATTATATCTGGTGTTGCTATAGCCTTTGCAAACCAGGTTAGAAGAGGGCCTGTGGGTATCATATCAGCATCTGGCACCGGTCTTCAAGAGGTCAGCGTTCTCCTACATAAGATCGGTCTCGGCATATCCCATGGAATCGGTGTTGGGGGTAGGGATCTCAGTAGAGAGGTAGGCGGTATAATGACTCTCTTCTCGATAGACGTGCTGGAGAGGGATGAGATGACAGATGTTATTACCATCATATCTAAACCCCCCTCGCGAGAGGTTATGGAGAGGGTTATAGATAGAATATCACATGGGAGGAAGAGGTATGTAACATGCTTTGTTGGAGGTGGCATAGTAGACCTGGATCCTAGGCTTAGAGGGCGTGTCTCACAGGCGAAGACCCTCCATGGCGCTGTCCTAGAGACTGTGAAGATCTATAGGCCTGATCTATATCGGGGTGCATATAACAGGCTCTGGATAGATGATCACATCTTAGCGGAGATCTCCGAGGCATCGTCAAGGCTTAGAGAGGGGCAGAGATATGTTAGAGGGCTATTCACAGGAGGAACACTGGCATATGAGGCCATGCTGATCCTCAGCGAATATTTGGGGGATATATATTCTAACACCCCACTTAAAGAGGATCAAAAGCTACTAGATCCCTGGAGAAGTGTTGGAAACACGATAGTAGATCTAGGAGGTGAGGAGTTCACAGAGGGTAGGGCACACCCGATGATAGATCCTGGGATAAGGGTTAAGAGGATTGTTGAGGAAGCTAGCGATCCCGAGGTTGCTGTTATTATGTTGGACTTCGTTCTAGGCTACGGCTCACACCCAGATCCAGTTGGTTTTCATGCCGAGGCTATTAGGAGGGCGATGGATATAGCTAGATCCTCGGGCAGGGATCTGGTGATCCTAGCACATGTGGTTGGAACAGATGAAGATCCGCAGGTTGCCTCTGCTCAGGAGAATATGCTTAGAAAGCTAGGGGTTATAGTTCTACCAACAAACGCTACTATGGCGATCTCTGCTGCTATGATCGCTTCTAGAAGGGTTGATCAGAGGCTATTGCTAGACTTCCAGAGGAGATTCATAGAGATGAATCTATAAGATATATGATATGGAGATGTGATTAACAAGAGAACTGGCGGTGATGGGATGAGTCTCGGAGGAGATTCTAGGGTCTCAGAGGGATCTAGAGAGAGCTATAATGTTGATAAGGCGCTACAGCTACTCAGATCTAGACCTAAGGTAATAGGGATCGGGCTGGAGCACTTCTCTAGAGAGCTTAAGAGGCAGGGGGTTAGGGTTATACATGTTAATTGGCAGCCTAGGCCGAGGCTTGAGAAGGATTTAGAGGATATACTATCGAAGATCCTATAGCTATAAGCCTGAAACACTAGATCCAGAAATCTACAGCTTATTAGTTGCCTGTAATGAATATTCACAGAGTGATAAAATGCCGAGGATAAGGGTTGTGAGGGTTCAGGTGGAGGGTGGCAAGGCATCACCGGCACCTCCTCTTGGCCCTACTCTCCAGCAGCTGGGCCTAGATCCTGCGAGGGTTGTCGATGATATTAACAGGGCTACCAAGGATTATCAGGGGCTACAGGTTAGGGTTGATGTGATAGTGGATCTAGATACCATGAAATATGATCTTAGGATCAAGCTTCCAACCACTACAAGCCTTTTGCTGAAGGCGGCTGGTGCTGAGAGCCCCTCCGGAGATCCTGCTCATAAGAAGGTTGGCGATATAAGCCTTGAAAAGGCTATAGAGATAGCTATTCTTAAGAAGCCTGAGCTGAATGCTAAGAGCCTCAAAGCAGCTGTGAAGACTATTCTGGGGACTGCTAGGAGTATTGGGATTACCGTAAATGGTAAGGATCCTAAGGAGGTTCAGGCAGAGATAGATAGGGGGTTATATGATGAGATTATACTTAAATATGAGGATAAGTGGAGATCTCGGTAGGGGTGTTTATAATGCCGTCAAAAGAGATCTTGGTTGAGAGGATCTCAGAGGCTATTAAGCTGGGGAAGGGTAGGGGATTCAAGCAGAGTGTAGAGCTAGTGGTGGTTTTCAAGGGTATAGATCCTAAGTCTCCGAAGGCTAGGTTCAGGGATCCTGTGTATCTTCCGAAGGGTCTCGGCAAGAATCCATATATATGTATTATAGCTGATGGAGATACCCTTATAAAGGCTCGAAACGCCGGTGCCGATCTAGTCCTATCTAGGGAGGAGCTTCAGAAGCTGAGTAAGAAGCAGGCTAAGGCTATAGCCTCTAAGTGTGATTGGATCCTAGTTAGAACAGATCTTATGGGCCTCGCTGGAAGGATCCTCGGGCCTGCCCTCGGCCCTAGGGGGAAGGCCCCAATACCCCTGGATCCAAATGCTGATGTGGCCTCGCTGCTGAAGTACTATAGATCTGTTACTAGGCTGAGAAATAAGGAGCAGCCATTCGTCTCAGGAATCATAGGTACTGAGGATATGAGCCCCGAGGATCTAGCTGAGAATGCTTTAGCCGTTCTAGGCTTTATAGAGGGGAAGATCGAGCAGCCTTTATCAACCGCTGCAAAGAAGATTATTGTGAAGACCACAATGGGCATTCCCGTGGAGGTGCCACCGTGATGAAGGGTAGGACTAGAAGGTTGTTTGAGAAAGCACTAGCAGAGGCTACGAGGGAGAAGCCGGCTAAGATTAGAAGGTCTATTGAGGATAAGAAATCCATCGCTGAGGAGATCAAGAAGATCCTATCTGAGTCTAAGAGTTTCGTAGTAGTATCAGCTACTGGGCTTCCTGGACAGCAGTTCCTCGAGATCAAGAAGAAGATCGAGGCCCAAGGGTTAATTGTGAAGATGATCAAGGGAAAGATATTTGTAAAGGCAGCCGAATCCCTAGGCCTCAAGGGTATTGAGAAGATAGCTCCCCTGGTCTCTACACCAAGCATCTTTATATTCTCAAAAACCCACAATGTGTTTGAACTAGGCGAGATTGTTAAGAACACCAAGGCGTATAGGAAGGCCAAGCCGGGGGATAAGGCTGATGCAGAGATAGTAATACCAGCAGGCCCGACAGGGATACCGCCAGGCCCGATGATAAGCGTATTCGGAAGGCTTAAGATCCCTGTTCAGCCCAGGGGGTCTGAGATCCATGTGATAAGAGATACGGTGGTTGCTAAACCGGGTCAGGAGATAAGCCCAGAGCTTGCATCGCTACTAAACAAGCTTGGTATAACACCATTTATAGTCTCGCCAAAGATCGTTGTGGGATACGAGGATGGCCTGGTAATACCTGCGGAGGCCTTGGTGCTAGATATAGAGGGTGCTAGAAAGATGCTAAGAGAAGCAGCATCCATGGGGATGGCACTAGCAACTGAGATAGTTGTGCCAGAAGCATCTATAGTCGAGGCAGCTATAAGAAAAGCGATTATGAGAGCATCAGCACTATCAACAGAGCTGGGTATAGTAACACCTATTAACGCCCAGCTTGTAATAGCTAGAGCATATGCAAGAGCCCTGGCACTGGCTCAGGAGATCCAGAAACACGTGGATCTAGGTTTAAAAATAGAGATCCAAGCACCTCAGACGCAGCAAGCACAGATAGAGGCTGAGAAGAAAGAGGCGAAAGAGGAGGAGAGGGAGGAGAAGAAAGAGGTTACCGAGGAGGAGCTTGAGCAAGGCCTCTCAGCACTCTTCGGATAAACATCTATAAACATATATAGAATATCGTTTCCCGGCTTCCCTCCTCCCAAGTGGATCGTTGGCACATACTCTATAGCCTTTCTCCTAAATTCACCGTTTTCTTACCCCTCTTGAAAGGCGGGGTTTGCTAATTGTTTTATCACTCTTTAACTATGTAGAGTTGAGTTTTTAAGCTTATAATTTATTCCCAGTGAAGTAGGATCCCAGCGAAAACCCCGGTCTGAAGGGCGGAGAAGGGGTTATATATTTTATCTCTTTACATGCTGTGGAATCCTTTCAAGTATTCTCTTCGCTATTCTATAGTGGACAGCGTCTATCATCTGATCACCCATTCTAGCTGCCCCCTTCCCCTTCTTAGCCGCTTCTTCGAAGATCTCAACCACTTTTCTAGCCCATTCGATCTCTTCTTTCGAGGGTGTGAAGACCTCATTAGCGATCTCGATCTGCGATGGATGTATAACTGTTTTCCCTACATAGCCTAGCTTCTTAGCCTCTATAGCATCTCTCCTAAAACCCTCTAGATCTTCTATCTTGAAGTAAACCTTATCAATGGCGTCTATGCCATATGTAGAGGCTGTGATCGCAACTAGGCTTCTAATAAATATATTGCCCTCGTAGGAGCTTAGCTCACCCCCAACGCTGAGGGCTAGATCTGCGGGGCCCCATGTTATTGCAGTTATGCCTTCCGACCTAGCTATATCCTCGATCCTTGTGAGACCCTTAGCTGTTTCTATAAGTGGGAAGATGCTTCTCCCAGTTGCTCTGTATATGAAGCTAAGATCCCCCTCCGCCTTCGGGATCATTATGCATGATACTTTATCCCATCTAGAGATATATACGAGGTCTAGGATCCCATCTGGTGTATGTATAGGGTTTATCCTCACACAGATCTCCCTACCCCTCCAATTAAGCTCTTGGAGAAGCTTTGAAAGAAGATCTCTAGCCCTCTCCTTATCTCCAGGAGGCACTGAATCTTCGAGATCGAATATGAAGGAGTCTGCGCCTAGCTCAACAGACTTCCGGATCTTCCTCTCATCATTTCCAGGGACGAAGAGCATGCTCCTCCTTAGCATATCCTATCCCCATCTATATCCCCTTTTAGGAACCATTATAACCCTCTCACACTCGAGCACAAGCTCGTTATTCTGGTTATAAGCCCTTGTCTTGATCCTTACAATGCCGAAGCCAGGCCTGCTCTTAGACTCTCTAGCCTCGATCACCTCGGCCTCTGCATAGATCGTGTCTCCAGCGAAGACAGGCTTGTGGAACCTAACATTCTCGATCCCAAGCATAAACCCTCTGGAAGATAGATGGGTTGTAAGCCCTATAGCAATACCTAGTGTTAGAATACCATTAACAACAAGCCTACCTCTAAACGGCTCCCCTGGATAGCTCCTCTCAACATAGCCCTTATCGAAGTGGATAGGATTCACATTATTTGTTAAAAGGGAGAACCATATGTTATCTACATCGGTAATAGTTCTTCCAATGGGGTTTCTATATTTAAGCCCGGGCTTTAGATCCTCGAAATAGGGGCCTGATAGAACCTCCTCCACGCTCGAGCCATAGTCCCCTAGCATAGAGGCCTCAACACCCAATATAAAAAACCATAATATAATATATATCCACGATCTATGATATCGCCTTTTGATCATAGGAAGATATATGGATGGGAAATAGAACAGAAGATCTAGGTCTCTATATTAGATCTCACGTTGATATCATGATCGATAGTATGAAGCCGACCCCCAGCTTGAGGGGGCAAGGCCTGGAGGTAGCCCACTACTACTGGAAGCTCGTCCTTTAGGGCGAGGGGAGGTCAGAGCTGCCATTACTATATTTTTAGTATTGTTTTTAATATCTAAGCCTTCTATCATTTTTAAGGGTTTTTGGAGACTACTAGTTGGTGCAGTCTGTATGGGCTTTAGAAGCTATCTAGTCTATATGGAGGTGGATCATGGTGGGTGCTGGACAGAGCTGACTAGGTCTAGAGATATATATGCTAGGAACCTCAGAAAAGATCTTAGCTATACGCCAGATTCTTATAAAGCCACATCTATCTTCATCGGAGAGGATATTGGGGTTTTCATCAACGACTTCAGATCTTATAAGAAGATGTTGAGGATGAGGGTTAATAGCTATTCAAGGGGCTATGCTATATTAGATTATGAGATTGTTAAGAGAGATACGATAGCTGAGATGCTTGGGAGAAGCCCGAATATAATAGTGCTTGGCTTCGACATACTAGATGGTGTTGAGAGGTGGAGGCTTCTCGTTACAAGATCTAATAGAGATGCTGTTGGATCTATTAGGGAGGAGGTGGGGAGAATGGGCAACATACTTAAGTTCCAGGTTATGGAGCCCGATCTTGAGAAGATAGTTGAGCAGTATCCAATGCTATCTAAATATGAGGTGGAGGCCCTCGCATATGCATATGCCATGGGATATATAGACTATCCCAGGAGGGCTAGGGCTAGAGATATAGCGAGGATCCTTGGGATAAGCCCTGCAACATTCCTCTACCATCTGAGGAGGGCTGAGAAGAAGCTTGTTGCAAGCTATCTTAAAAAGAATCATTTGAGATACCCATATACTTCGAGATCCAATGGTATAGATATCAGTGGCGAATCCTAGATCGCCTAGATAATAGATGTATAGAGATCCTCGAGATAGATGCTAGGAAACCCGCTCTTCTAGTGTGTAGATGAAGCAAGAGATTTACGGCCTATATATCTCTCTAGAACCTCTGAAATATTCGTTCTGAGATAGAGGGTCACAGCTACTACTATACCCCCTATTATCGTTATATTTAGATATTCCGCTATCCTCGATGTATATTCATATAGGAATATTATTGCTATCGAGGATATTATTGGTCCGAGTATATTTAGATACCCCCCTAAAAGCCCTATTACAAGGGTTAGGAGGGATATGAATGGGTTGAACACACTATCAGGGTTTATATATAGTAGGTAGAATGCCGATATACCCCCACATATGGCTTGCATTGTGGATGTTAATGCAAATATATATGTTGAGTATCTATATGGGTTGATCCCATGGCTTATAGCTAGGATCTTATCCCATCTTATGCTAGAAATCACAATCCTATGCTTAGTAGCCATTAAATAGGAATATATAGCTATATTTACCATGCCTAGCATAGCGAGAAGAGCTATTGAGAGATGATCGCTGATAACGATAGGCACTATCTTCCCAATATGCCCGGTTAGGTTTATCTCGGTATAGTTCATCACTTGCCTAATAGCCTCGAGGATTGCGAGGGTTGCGAAGAAGAAGAATAGCCCTGCTAGCCTGAGGGTTATATAGCCTATGGCTAGTGCTAGGCCTATAGATATTATTGCTGACAGGGCTACACCCATAGCAGGGTTTAAACCATAGAGAAGGGAGTATGTTGTTATATAGGCGCCAACGCCGAAGAAGGCTGCAGATGCGAAGGACGGATATCCCAGGGAGAAGATGATAACCCATGGTATAGAGAGGTTTATATATAGCATAGTATTTCTAATAGTAGCCATAACACCTGCAGGCGCTATAAACCCGATAAGAGAGAGTGCTAGAATTGCTGAAAAGCCTGGGAGAGAGATCCTCAGGATCCTTAGGAGAGGTATCGAGCTTGGAATAGATAGGCGTAGGGTCACGATGAATCACCTCTTAAGCCCAAAATACTTCCTCGCTATATCGCTTGTCAACAGCTCTTCAGGTCTCTGACTGGATACGATCTTCATATCGCTTATTATATAAACAGAATCTATAACCCCTATGTTCCTCACCAGCGGCCAGATACTCTGCTCGGCTATAACGAGGGTTATGCCTCTAGATCTAAGGCCTCTGAAGATCTCGTAAACCATATCTATAGCTTTTGGCGATAAACCAGCTGAGGGCTCGTCAACAAGAAGGATCTCGGCCCTTGTTGAAAGGGCCCTAGCTATCGAGAGGATCTTCTGCTCACCACCACTCAGAGTCCCCGCAAGCTGGTTTCTCCTGCTCTTAAGGAGAGGAAACATATTATAGATCTCCTCTAACACAGATCTTCTATCTGTCCTGGGGATGCCTCCAGCGATCATGCCTATCTTTATATTCTCCTCAACAGTCAGCTCTGGAAAGACCATCTTCTCGCTTGGAATATAGCTCACCCTAGTAGCACCCCTCCCAGAATTCTCCATCATCTCTATGGGGATGCCATTAACTGTTCCTCTGCAGAGGTTTACCGGATATGGGGCTCTCCCGAAAGCTATGTATCTGAGGAGCGAGGTCTTTCCAGAGCCGTTTGGACCTATTAGCGCTACGGAGCTCCCCCTTGTTATTGTGAAGCTCTCTATAGTCTCTGTGGTTGGGCATCCATATATATGTATCGCTATGTCCTTCCCTCTCAGGGACATGGGTTATGCACCTAGATATGCCTTTATAACCTTCTCATCCCTTATCACCTTCTCAGGCTCTCCATCAGCTATTATAGATCCTGCGTTGAGAACCACCAGCCTCTCCACATCCTCAACTAGAGAGCCTATAGCATGTTCAACCCATACTATGGTTGCATTTGACTGGGCTAGATAGGTTTCAAGGATCTCTCTAACCATCCTCTGCTCCCCCTCTGAAAGCCCTGAGAGGAGCTCGTCGACTAGGAGTATCTTTGGCTTCATAGCAATTGCCCTTGCAAGCTCCATAAGTCTGACCTCGTATCTATTCAGCTTAGAAGCCCTTACATAGGCCTTCCTCTCAAGCCCAACCTCTTTTAGATACTCGAGTGCGAGGAGCTCAGCCCTCCAGGGATCTTGCTGATAGCCTATAACCCCTAGCATTACATTCTCAACAACCGTTAGATCCCCTATAATCCTTGGAAACTGATATATGCTTGCAACACCCAGCCTAGCAAGCCTCTCAGAACCTATCCTTCTGATCTCTACACCAGCGATCTCTACATAGCCCTTATCAGGCTTTATATGGCCTCTCAGAATATTTAGAAGTGTTGACTTGCCAGATCCGTTGGGGCCTATTAAACCAACTACCTCGCCACTCGATATCTCTAGATCTATGTTTTCAAGCGCCCTTATCCCGCCAAAGTACTTGCTAACACCTCTCACAGCTATTGCTTTCCCCAAATACCTCACCTCACCACATGGGGCCTTCCCAGGATGCCTGTTGGTCTCACAAGTAATATTAAGAGGAAAAGTATATAGAGGTAGAATAGCTTCAGCCCTGGGGGTAGTAGGTAGCTTATCAAGCTATCCATAGCTGTGTAGGCGATGGCTCCAACCAGGCTTCCAAGAGGGTTTCCCAGCCCACCCAGCGCTGTTATAACGAGTGCTAGTGCCAGGTATTCCAGCCCCATTGATGGGTATATCTGGACTCTCATGCTAATAGCTACCCCGGCTATGAGTGGTAGCACTACAGATAATATTGTTGCAGCCATATACACCCTATCTATGTTCAGCCCTATATCCTCTGCCAGCTGGGGAGCCTGGATCACTCCTCTCAGCGCTATGCCCAGATAGCTTCTATAGAGAAGTATATATGTTGCTATAGTTATTATCATGCCTATCCCTGTTATTAAGAAGAGGTTGATCGGTATCGAGAGGCCTCCTAAAGCTATACCCTGGTCTAGATATGTGTAGCTCACAGCCGTGGGGCTCCATATATAGGCTATAATACCCTGGATAGCCATTGAAAGGCCAAATGTAGCTATTATGCTCTGCTCCTCAATTATACTATGAACTTTGCTCTCGAGGATTTTCTTAAACAAGGTTTTATATAGAATATATCCCGTAGCCCCACCAATGGGGGCTGCGATTAATATGGAGACTATCGGGGGTATTGAGTAGAGTTTATAGAGCCAATAGGCTGTATAGGCCCCCAACATAATTAGATCCCCATATGCGATGTTTATAATCCTTGTTGAGCTGAAGAGGATGTTGAAGCCTAGAGATATAGCTACATAGAGTGGGGCATATATTAGTGGGAAGATTATCAGAGATAGAAGTGTTGAGGGTTCCACCTGTAGAACCATCTAGGATCCCTAGCTCCACTCAGGCTTAGGATACTCATATGGCACTAGCCACGGCGCATTTATAAAAGTTATATTGGGGTATCTCCCAACCGTTATGAAGATGGGCTTTGCCACACCCCCCTGATATTGAACCCATACTAGGAATGGTGGGTCTATAGCCTGGTTTATAAACCTCACATTGCTTAAGGGTCCAAAGGGTATTGTGAAGCTCTCCCTTCTAAGGACATCCTCTATCTTGGTGTAGTTGAGGGATCCTGCTTTCTCTATCGCGGCTTTGAAGATCAAGCAGCTCTTATAGACAAGGCCATGCATATCTGGTATCGGTGCGTAACCATATTTACTGACATATGCGTCCCAGAAGCTCTTCAACACCGGATCCATGTCTGGATACATGTTGGTCCAATATATGATCCCCTCCCTTGTTGCATTATCGAATCTTGTATAGAAATCCCTTGTAGAGGCTCCAGGCCCTGTCATAATAAGCACCTTAGGGTTTATCCTGAGCTCCTTCATCTGTGGAATCACAACGTAGGAATCAGCTCCAAATGTGAGTGCAAGCACTATATCGGGCTTGGCCTCCCACATTCTAGATAGTATTCCTCTAACATCTGTAGCTGTTAGGGGGTAGCTGGCTGTATATACCACCTCTCCTATTCTCTGCTCTTCCAAAACCCTCTTGGTCCATGTAGCCCATCCAACGGTGGAGTCTGTCTCTGCATATATTATCGCTATCCTCCTAAGCTCTGGGTGATCCGATATTATCTTTTTGATAACCGCTGCATACATAGCCCCCACATGCTCGTAGGTCATGTATGTGAGGAATATGTGGGAGCTAACATTCCTGATCCTCTCCTCCGTAGCTATCGTCTGAGTAGCGAGTATGATTGGAATCCCATATTTATTGATCACAGGGATGATGCCCAAGCCTATTCCTGTTCCGAAGGGTGGCCATAGAAAGTCAACCCTATCTTCGGTGACCAGCTTTTCATAGAGAGATCTTGCTTTGCTCGCGTCGGAGGAATCATCATAATATGTTAGGTTAATAGGTAGTCTCTTACCAAGCTCAGCAACATATATGCCTCCCTGGCTATTTATATAATCTGCACAGATTTGGTAGGCCCTCAACTGCTCAGTACCCTGTGCAGAGAGAGGCCCGGATAAAGCTACTGTGAAGCCCACAACTATCCTATCCTTGGAAACTCCCCCAGGACGAGGGGCTAGAGGTCCATATAGATAGGCATATAAGATCACACCAACTATGATAACCACTATAACAGCAATAGCTATGACTATGTTCCGTGACACCATTTTTAACTCCTTCCTGATCATGCTGAGGCCATGTTATAAGTGCTACATAATATCTATTTAATGGTGTTAATCCCTTCTACATATCCAACGACTCCTGTAGAAGGGCGGGGTCTTTTAATTTTGAAAGAATTTGTAGTATATACTTTTTAACCTCTATTCTATTTATTACCCCTTATCATCTCAATGATTTCAGGGTCTCTAAGCGCTTCTCTATATGCCTCAACGATCTTCCTCGCAGTGTCATCCCTGATCTCTGCCCTCGGCTCTATAGACCCTGGATCTCCTAGGCCGTATCTAGGTATTACATGGACGTGGAAGTGGAATATGATTTGCCCTGCTGAGGATCCTGTATTGGTTACTATTCTAAAGCCTGTGGCCCCCATATACTTAATCGATGCTCTCCCGAGTGCCCTTGCAACTATAAAGGATCTCGAGACCAGATGGGGTGGGGTTTTAACCACATCCTCATAGTGTTCTTTAGGCGATACAAGGGCATGTCCATAGCTGAGTGGGTATTTATCTAGGAAGGCTATCACATCTTGATCCTCGTATATCCTCCAAGACTCCTCCTCACCTCTAACTATATCGCAGAACACACATCTATGCATGTGTCGAGACATATTCACACCGCGCCATTGAATATATAGTAGCGAACCTTTATAACCAGGGCTGCTATGCTCTAATGGATTGATTGTGAGACCCATAGCGGGTAACCCTAGGATCTGGAGAGTTGTTGGGCTTGCTCTAGCTATACTATCTTTCTACTCCACACTATTCCTAAGGGTATATTGGGGGCCTCTAGCCCCGTATCTCGAGGCAGAGGGTGTTGAGAGGGAGTTAATAGGCTTGGTTGGCAGCATGTTCTTCGCTGGATATATAGCCTCCCAAATCCCTGGCGGAATGCTTGCAGATAAGAAGGGCCCGGGATATACTATGGGTGTTGGGCTATTAGCTTCGGGATCCTCTAACCTTATACTCGCAATAACAGACTCGGTGTTTTGGCCATATATATCTATAATATCGGGTTTCTTCGCTGGAATGGTTTATGGTCCTTCGATAAAACTGATTAAAGAGCTCTTCCGGGAAGATACGGAGAGAGCTATGGGTATCTATGGTATATCATGGTCGCTCCCATTTTTAACAGCCCCATGGTCTATACCATATATAGCTTCTACATGGGGGGTTGCATATGCCCATGTAGCTTCCTCGCTGGGGGCTATTGCTGTAGGGGTTATAGATATCATAGTGTTGAGGGATGTGGCGCGTGGGAGGAGTAGCGATCTAGAGATCTCCATGATACTAGAGATCCTTAGGAGATATCTCTCTAGAGTAGCGCTATCATCTATAGGGGGATTCCTAGTTCTCTTCTATAACTGGGTTATCGCATATTGGCTATACTACTATATTGTTGTATCTGGCTCTACTACTATAGAGGCATCAACAGCTCTCAGCATATATTCTCTGGTTGGGATCATATCAACACCCTTTGCCGGTGTACTAGCTAAGAGGTTCGGGCTCTACAGATTATTAATAGTGGATCTAATACTCTATAGCGCGTCTGGAGCATGGATCGCTCTTATCCCCACCCCACCTATATTATATCTATTGGCTGGGCTTCTAGGAATGGCTAGATATATAACAACACCTCTCAACTCCTCAATCCTAGCTCTCTCGTTTGAGGAGAGGATCTTGGCCACAGCATCATCGGCTGTTAACATGTTCTGGCAGATCAGCGGTTTAGCGGCACCATATATAACTGCTCTGGGCTTCAGGATGACGAGTCCTAAAATAGTTATGCTATCACTGGCCATGACACCTGTGCTGGCAATTATACCCTATACAATGCTAGCTTTGTTTGTTGGGAAGAGGCATCATAACAATTAGATCTTATAAGAAGGATCTATATCAAACATCTGAAGATATCATGTATATGTAGAGGTATAAATGAAATCCCTATGTATTTGTTTAGCAGCAAGTTCCTCGAAAATATAGATCTGGCTGGATATGTTTCTAGCCCGGCCTATTCAGCGTTGATCCAGGTTATTAACTGTTTCTATGTATCGCTTATACCTATTATATATAGATAATATGTCCCTATTCTAGCTGGTGAAGATACTCTGAGCACCTTAACCTCCTTCCAGCCAGAGATTTCAAAGTCTAGACTGATTATCCTTGTCCCCTTCTTAAGCTCAGCCTTTAACTTGGGTTTTAGGAGGTCGTTCACGCTTCTCAATAGATACATATAGACTACTGTGGCATCGGATATGTTTACCCTGAATATATCGTCCCTCACGAATTTAATCATATGGGCCACCCCCTCTGAGATCGCATTCTCCATCGCCCTCTTCAAGAGCTCTGGGTTTAGCTCTACACATACGGCCTTAGCGCCTCTTTTAGCTGCAGCTATAACTATTCTTCCATCACCACACCCAAGGTCATATAATATATCTCCCTTACCAACCTGTGCGAGGTCCAGGGCTTGTTCTATAAATTCCTCCCTAGTAGGTACCCAGGGAACCTTTATCCCCTCATAATAGCTTGCCAAGCTGTTTCCCTCAAAAAGAGGGATTTAGAGGTAGCTAATAAATTTAGATATATGGTTTCTCGGCATATCCATACATCTAAGGTTAAAAACACTACCCTCTAGAGTCGAGGGTTAATCATATAGCTTTTCACCGAATCTATTGGCGGGGTTTTCATGGTTCTAGAGGTTGAGGTAGTGATTCCAGGGGATCATGCTCTCCATAGACCCTATGATGAGCATCCGGAGAGGCCTGAGAGGATAGACATTGCTTTGAGGGGTATGCATAGTGCTGGGATATCGGCGAGAATTGTAGAGCCTTCCGAGAGGTCTAGAGAGATCCTATATTGGGCCCATGATCCTGAGTATGTGGAGCTTATAGAGAAGCTCTCAAAGTCTAGGAGGTATATAGATAGCGATACATATCTAACACAGCATAGCTTTAGAGTAGCTCTAAAGGCTGCATCTGGGGCTATAGATGCTGCCGAGAAGATCCTATATGGCTCCCGCCTAGGAATCAGCTTTCCAAGACCCCCTGGACATCACGCTGGTAGGGCTGGAAGGGCTATGGGAGCCCCTACACAGGGTTTCTGCCTCTTCAACAATGCTGCCCTAGCATCCCTCAGACTCGTCAACTCTGGCTACTCCCCAGTAGCTATTATCGATATAGATATTCATCATGGAAATGGTACTCAGGAGATCTTCTGGAGGGATCCCAGGGTTATACATATAGATCTTCATGATTCAGCGATATATCCTGGAACAGGGTGGCATGTAGATGTAGGCTCTGGGGAGGGGGCTGGGACGAAGATAAACATACCCCTTATACCTGGAAGCAGGGATCCTGAATATATATACTCGTGGGTCGAGGTTGTAGAGCCGGCGCTCTGGTATTTCAAGCCAAGAGCCCTTATAATCTCAGCTGGCTTTGACGCCCACGAGGGAGAGGTTATGGGGTATGTAAAGCTAAGCACGCAGCTCTATAGATGGCTTGGCCATAGGCTCTGGGATCTCTCTAGAAGGATACCATCGATAGCCGGGGTTGTATTCATACTCGAGGGAGGCTATGGCCCTGGGCTCTATAGGGGTCTTCCAGAGTTTATCCTCGGCCTACTGGGTAGAGCTGCCCCAGAGCTAGATGTAGAGAGTTCTAGGGTTAGGCGCGAGCATATAGATATGATTAGCTCTTTGAAAAGGGTTATCAACACATACCATAGGATCTTCTGAACCAATTTTATCAAATACGGCTAGGAGCTTATACTAAAACCCGCCCTCTGGGGGTGGGGAGGAGGTCAGCTCGATCCGTAATAGCTATACATGATCTCTCGGAAGAGCCTTATCTCAGGAATGTTGGAAGGATCCAGACCTCTATCCATACCCAGGATAGATGTTGCTATACCCGCTACCATGGATATATATAGTGCTTTAGCTATGTAGCTTACACCCTGTGGAGGTGAGATCTCGGCTACCTCGATCTCTGGATATATCTCTGATAACCTTCTAAAGTAGCCCTCAACAGCTAGATCCTCCTCTCTATCCCTATCAACTATATTGATTACAAGGGATCCTCTGCCACTTCTTAGAGATGCTACCTGGTTATGCCCCATCTCAGGGATCTCTATCGGCTCTGAGGGTAGCGATGCGTTCTCGCTTAACTCAGATCTGATTCTATGTATAAGTGGATAGTATGGCTGGGTTGCTGCGATAGCTATTCTCTTACCCTCTAAATAGCTCTTCAAAACCTTATCAGCAATCTCTCTCCCAAGCTCCTCTATATCCTTCCTATCTCTAGCAAGGATCGATGATGCCTCTTTAAGGCTATCCTCTATCCCTAGAGGTGCTCCCAGACATTTGGAGATCTTGGCAATCCCAACCATCATTGTGGGGAGCTCTAGCCTAGGTAGAGATCCTGGGCTAAGCCTATATAGTGGAATGGATCTCTTCACAGCGATCTCAAGAAGCCTCCCACCGCTTGTCACAACACCTATCCCCACCCCCTTTGCAGAGAGACCATCAAAGATCCTTATAGTCTCCATTGTTGTTCCAGAATAGCTCACACATATAGCTACAGCATCCCCAAGATCTAGTCTGGGATCTATATATACACCGCTAACACTCCAGACATGGGGAGGACGCCCGCTATCAACACTATACGCCTCCAAGATCCTCCCAGGAGCGCCTGACCCTCCTATGCCGGCGATCACTATCTTTCCAGTCCTTGCAGCTTTTTGGTAACAGTTCTCAGTCTCTTGGGTGAGGGCTTCTAAGATCTTCTCGGGCCATGATAGATAGATCCTATATAGATCTTTATGCGTTAGGCTAGGCATTTGATCACCTCTTCTCACCCTCACCCTTTTCACTCGATTTAATCAGGCTATATACATATGCAGAGATCTTGAGTATATATAGAGATCCAGAAAGCAGTGTAAAACCTATGAGAGCCGATAGGAGGGAGGATCCCACCATAGCCCTTTCCATATAGCCTAGTGAGAAGATGAGGAATAGAATAGCGAGCACAGCCATGATAAGGGCTAGGATCACATAGACAAGCCATCTGGTGGTTTCTCTCACCACAGCCCCTGATATAATGCTGGTGGAGGATTAATAATCTGGAATATATCTCGATAATTTTAGCTTTTAATGGAAAGAGGGGGATAGGGAGATTTTTATGTTTCTTAACACTATTTCATAGGGCTATGTATTGGGGGCCTTAGAAGATATCATTGATAGGGCTGTTGAGGCTGTTGAGGATCCTGAGCTTAGGAGGCTTTTTAACAAGGTACTGCCTAGCGTGTCTGAGAAGGTCTATGCTATTCTTAAGAGGTATCCATATATTGAGAGGCTTGCAGAGGAGGTCTCGAGGATCAAGAGATATTCTATTGAGAACCTCGAGTCTCTTTTGAAGCAGGCTATGGAGAGTGTTGAGAGGGTTGGGGGTAAGAGCTACTATGCTAGAACAGCTGAGGAGGCTAGGAGGATAATAGGTGAGATCGTTGGTAGGGGTAAGGTTGTGATTAAGGGAAAGTCAATGATCACTGAGGAGATCGGTTTAAACCAATATCTAGAGAGCCTTGGTAACGAGGTTTGGGAGACAGATCTTGGGATGCTGATCCTCCAGGCAGGTGGTGAGAGACCCTCACACCCCGTTATCCCGGCTCTCCACCTATCTAAGGAGAAGGTTGCTAAGTATCTCAGGAAAGGGGCTGGGGTTGATGTTAGCGAGGGTCTAAGCATTGGCGAGATGGTTAAAAGGGTTAGGATCTTTATGAGGGAGAAGTTCATCAAAGCAGATGTAGGCATAACAGGTGCTAATGCATTCGCAGCAGATACAGGGGCTACTGTAACTGTTGAGAATGAGAGCAATAACAGGCTTACCTCGGCTCTCCCGGAGAAGCATATAGTTGTTACATCAATAGACAAGATAGTCCCAACACTTGAGGACGCTATAAAGGTTGCCATGGTCCAGGCTGCATTCGCAGGTCTATACCCGCCTACATATATTAATATCATAGCTGGGCCGAGCTCAACAGCTGATATAGAGTATGAGAGGGTCTATGGAGCCCACGGCCCTCGGGAATACCATGTTGTCTTCATAGATAACCATAGGCTTGAATATTCAAGAGATCCTCTTATCTCAGATATACTTAGATGCATAAGATGTGGTAGATGCGTTATAGAATGCCCCGTATACCAGGCTATAGGCCCTGTATGGGGGTCGGGGGCGTATAACGGGCCTATGGGGGTTGCCTGGCTCTATATAACTGAGGGTCTTGAGAAGGCAGGGCCTCTGAGCATGCTATGTATCCACGCGGGTAACTGTAGAGAGGTATGCCCACTCCATATAGATATTCCAAGCATAATGCAGAGGATTAAAGCTGAGTATGTTAGATCGCTTAGCAAGTGAGGAGAACCTCATTCTCAATATAGCTCAGCATAGATCTATTTTGAGGTATATATCCCGATTACTAGAGATATTTCTAGAGGGTTTTTATGGCTCTCACAGGGATGCTTGAGGCTATAGCATCAATTATGATCCTCGGCCTCTTAGCCCAATCCCTCCAGATCATATATAACTATCGTGGAGCTCTAGAAGATGCTAGACGCCTATCATACTCTCTTAACGGGGGTAGAAAGGGTGTAAAGGGATCTATAGCTATTATCCCATGCAGGCTGGGGGCTTCATCCAGGGATGAGGTTATCTATACAACTAAATCTCTAGGCGATCTGCTATCCTCTAAGGTGGTTGATAAGGCTATAGTTGTTGTAGAGGGAGAGGATCTAGATGTTTTGAATAAACAATATATAGATCTCCTGAGGGATCCAGGTTTAGAGGTATTACAAAGCGATCGAGACGCCTGCAGAACATGCTCAGGTAAGAATAGAGCCCTTATAACTGCCTTTAAAAGGATTGAGTATCTGCCTCGGCATGTGATAATCCTCTTAGACTGTGATGCTTATCACCATCCAAAGGCTGTGGATCTAGCTGTGAGGGGTTCTTCGTCCGAGGGAGCTATAGTTACTGGGTATAGATGGTATATACTCAGAAATATCTATGGAGCTCTCTATAATACTATCTCGTCTCTAGCATTCGAGTATATGGGGATCGAGAGGACTAGGATTGTCTGGGGCGGGCTTGTTGCAATGCCGCACACAGCGATCAATGATCTCAGGCTCATCGAGAGATTCTCTAGCGAGCTTTCAGACGACGCTGTTATAAATATTGAGGCTAGGAGGAGGGGTTATAAAGTTATATTCTGCCCAGCATGTATATCGATCACACCCCCTCCCAAGGGCTTCAAAGCCTTTCTCAGCTGGGCTGTTAGGCAGATGATAATACTAAGACTATATACTCCAAGGGGTTTCAAGCTTCTCCTCTCGGTATATCTTGCAAACACGGCCCTTCTAGTTGTGGCCATCATCGTTATAGCTTCTAGGATGTGGAGCCTCGTAGGAATCCTATTCCTCTTCCTCCTAATAGGCTATATAGCTCTAGGACTTCTCAGGGCTGTCATAGCTATGAGGGTCTATGATCCGGTCTCGATATATGGAGAAGGTATGTGGGGAGGTGAGAGAAATCTGTATAGAGCTATATATGCTATTCTAACAGCATTTAGAGCACCCCTAATACTATCTATATTGATAATGGCTGGAATAGCTAGGAGATTTGTTTGGAGAGGATCTCTATACTGTATAGAGAGGGGCAAGGCCTTTCCATGCCAGGCATCCTAAATCTGTGATCTATAATTATTTATAAGTGGGAGCATCGCCCCTTTGGGTGGGAGGAATTTCGTTCTATATTAGGTATTCATGTTTCAACATCTTCTCTAACCCTTTATCTAATTATCCATATAATCCCAGATATGTCTTAAGTGTTTCTACCTCCTTCTCTATATATTCTCCTAACCTCCCCCACATGTATCCCTATACTCCTTGCCGAGGGGTAGAGTAGGATTAGGAGGGATGTTAGGGAGGATATTCTATATAGCAGCACTATGCTTGTAGAGACATCTGCTGGGAAGCTGAGGAGCTGATATGCTATAGATGCTATTAGATCTGACACGCCTATGGATCCTCCGAAGGATATTGGCAGGATCCACCATAGGATCTGGATTAGGAGTATGGAGAAGACAGCATATAGTATATCCCTCTTTACCCCAAGCGCCATGAAGATCGAGTACATAGAGAGTACGAGGAAGACCCACTCGATCATCGAGATTAGAAGGGCAGCCATACCCCTCCACCTTCCCAGGAGATCCGCTATAGATCTTCTATACATCTCATACATACTATCTAGATTCTGTCCAGTGAATCTCTCGAAATGCTTCTCAAACCTCTTAACAACCCTCTCAAAGATCTTTGTCCTCATAAAGCCAAGGGCTAAGATGTTTGGAGATACTATGAAGGATAGGTATATCGCTATAAGGGTTGTGAAGGTAGCCCTCTCTATAGTTAAAATGCCACTACCAGCATATAGGATAACAGCTGCGACCGCTATAAGGGGTGAGAGGGTTATGCATATCCTGTGGAAAAATATTGTTGATAGTGCTAGAAAGGCATTGATCCCGAGCACTCTAGTAGCTATCAGAAACCTTATAACCTCTGATGCAGCACCCACGGGTACTATATATGATGTGAATAGACTTATAACGGTGGTAGATATAACCCTGGAACTATTTCTAAAACCGCCTCCAAGTAGAATATGCCAGGAAAGGCCATGGAGAGTTATGGATGCTATTAGAAAAACTATGGAGAGGATCAGAAAATGAAGATCTGTCCTCGAGAGAATTGCTAGTAGCTTCCCAACACCTACATATAGATATATATAGAGGATATATGCTGCGCCGCCCACACCGACTATAATCGCTGGGGTTTTCTTCAATAAGTTAACAACCAATATTAATATTTAGGGGATTTATTATATATTGTTAGCGGTTTTATACACATATACAGCTCTATAGATCTCCTATGGTTCATCTCCCCTCTAAATGGCGTTACTTAAGGGTTTAGAGCTTTAGAAGCTCGTGCATAGCATTTGATAGAATTAGCTTAGACAGCTCAACACCTCCATCAACAACCTTCACAACCCTAGATAGGATCTTAAGCTTAAGAGCATCATCAAGGAGATTAATATCCACTATCGCAGCTAGCGAGGATAACCCGGAAGAGTGAAAAAGCAATAGCAAACCACATAGCAGAACTAAAAAACCTAGTAATAACGAGGGGAAAACAAACAACATATGCCCAACAAAGCCAAGGATCACAATATCGAAGACAACAAAAATAAAAACAAGCTATTTGATGATCTACTATAGAATTGAAAGGCGTTCATGTTCATATAGTCTCCTCACGCTTTAGGGTGGGTAGGAGGTCAGGCTTGTCTCGGTGGTGGTTGTATTTTAGGATTTCAGGGATAATGATAATCTCTTTATCCCCTCTACTATCTTTTCCTTAGGTTGTGTGCTCATGCTTATCCTTGCAGCATCTGGGAGCTTCTTCTCTATATAGAAGTCCTTTGCTGGCACATATATTATTCCAGATGCTATGGCTTTTGGAAGGTGTTTCTCAGCATCTACCCCTAGTCTAACTATTGTGAAGAATCCGCATTCAGCCTTGGTATATGATCCTGGCATGTGTTCTTCGAGGGATTCTAGAAGTACATCCATCTTCTCCTTATAATGCTTTCTCAGCCTTGGCATGAGGCTTCTTACAAGCCCTTTTCTAAGGGCTTTAGCTACTAGTAGCTGTATAGGTGTTGATGTTGAGAAGTCATGCTGCTCGAGCTTTGAGAGCTCTTCTGCAGCATCTCTTGGGAGGATTACAAATCCTATTCTAAGCCCCGGTGCTAGTACCTTGCTCATAGAGCCTACATATATAACCCTGCCCCCCTTATCCATGCTTTTAAGGCTTGGTGGTGGGTTCGGTGCTATTGGTCTATAGGGATCGTCCTCGAGGATCAATAGATCGTATTTCTCAGCTATCTCAAGCAGATGCTTCCTTCTATCTATGCTCATAACATATCCACATGGGTTATGGCATGTTGGTATAACATATATAAGCTTGGGCCTGAGACCCCTTCTAAGAAGATCCTCAAGTCTAGATGTATCCATACCCTTTTCATCAATCGGTATCCCCACCAGCCTAGCTCCCTGGAACCTCATGGGATCTATAGCTTCCCAGAATGTGGGATCCTCGGTGACCGCTATATCGCCTGGTTCTAGCAATAGCTGGCTGAGGAGTTTGATCCCGTGTTGCGCTCCAGATACAACTACGAGATCATCGTTCTCCCCGATACCTATACCTAGATCCAGGGAGACATAGGATCTAAGCTCCCTAACAAGCTCCGGAACCCCTCCAGCACCTGGGTATAGAAAGCACTTTGCACCATAATCCCTAACCACCTCCTCGAAAAGCTCTGCCAACTCATTCACAGGGATAACAGATGGGTCTGGAGATCCGCTGGCAAGATTTATAACACCTGATAAATCCCTAGCTGTTCTCGAGGCAAGCTCTACTGGAGACCAGTCCAGCCTCCGGAAAGCCTGGGCACCCATGGACATTTATTTACAAGGATATATAAGGCTTACATCTATGTGTACTACTTTGTAGGGAAGATAGTGATGCTCTCCATACCTCTACCGTTTCTCCCTAGATGTCATTCCAATCATTCTATATAGGTTCTTGGTCACATCTAGGGAGTTCCACCTCGCCCATAGGGATCTAGGTATCCCTATGGGTTCATGGGTGGCTGTCGAGCCGAACGGCATGGGGCTCCCATCTAGGTCTAGCCAGTTAGGGCTTGGAGCAGCGCTCCCATCACCCAGACGGACTCCAAATATTATTGTCTATCAATCTATATTAAACTTCTCCTCTAAACATCAAAAAGATCGCAGCCCTACCTGTGGAAGTCGAGTCTCAACTCCTTATGGTAGGAGTATAGTGGCTTGAAGACTTCATCCTTATCTTGTAACCTTGCTAAAAGGTGCTGGGATTTCCACATATCTAGAACCTAGGGTTTGTTAAGGGGGTCTTCCTTTAAATTGTGGATATGGCTGAGTATATAGATACGGTGGATGTTTTGAGCTCAGATGCTCAGGCGTTACAGGGGGCAGCGGCTTCACAGCCTCCTGTGGGGGGTAGTGGTGGAGGGGCTAGTGGTTCTCAGGGTAATGTTCTTCCTATGGATAGCTCTATCGAGGTTCTGGATTTCTCGAGGGTTTTTGAGAATATTGCTAGGGAGATCAAGGCTGTGGGTGATAGGCTTGGTAATCTGGAGGCGTTTGTGGAGAGCTATAGAGGTAATGATCTGCCCTCTATCAAGCAGAGTATAGAGGAGGTTAGGAAGGGTTTGCAGGCTGTTTTGGAGGATCTTGTTAATGTTAGGAGGGAGGCTTCTATAGCGAGGCTTATAGGTATTGTGGGTCTTTGGAAGCAGCCCCTCTGTGCTAATAATAGGGAGGGTATCTGCATGGCTTGGAGGCTTAATAGCGATGGTGAGTTCAGATCCATATATGGGGATCAATCGATAGCTGAGGTAGACGGTGTTAAAAGGGTGAGGGTCTCTATAGCTTATCACCTATGCGGCCTATGCCCCCTTTTCAGGCCTAGACATGGGTAGTTGGAGGATTTTTCTCGCAGCCTCTAAAGCCCTTTCCCTCTCAACACATCCTCTACATCTTCCACAAGGCTTGTCCAGGTTATCGTAGCAGCTCCAGCTCTTATCAATGGGGGCTCCTATGGAGATTCCGAGGATAGCTATCTCAACCTTATCTAATATAGAGAGGGGCATACATATCCTGAGCCCAGGGATATATGTTGAGAGTATATCAGAAACCCTCGATATAAACTCCTCAGAGGCATCTGGGAGCACGGAGCTATCCCCCTTATTATGGGCTGTAGCGATAACCCTAGCCCCGTAGATCTCAGCTATATATGCTGCATATCCGAGGAAGATAACGTTTCTAGCTGGGATATAATAAGGCTCCCTCCTAATATAGCCTCTATACCCCTCACCAACTATCTCCACATACTCCTTAAGATCTGGTGCCTCGAGCTCGTGGAAAGCCACTACATTCTTAATCTCAGAGACAATATCTCTAAGAGCCATCCTCTCCCTAGGAGCCCTACTCCTAGTATTTATCGTAACAACAACAATTCTATATCCCATTAAATCCAAGAGCTTCAGAAGAACAGCAGAATCGAGACCACCAGAGGCAAGAACAACAACCATGCCCATGGGATCGGTGTTGAAGCAACCCTCAATATATCTCCTAACCCTCCTCTCAATATCACCAACAAGCTCCACCCTATACCTCAAACCAAATAACCTCCACCTATATTCCTCATTATAGCCACCATATCTATCCATACTCTATGTAGGGAAAAGATAGGGTCATCATCTATAAAGATCCTATCTCTCTTTATAGCTTATTCCTAAGCAATAGTTAAAAATTTAAGTCCAAACTTTATATAAATCTATGGGGGCGGCGCGGACGGGAGAACCCCCGTGACCGGGGTTCGAATCCCCGCCCGGCTACCACTATCCATACCCTATGAAGCTCATGGTTATTATTATAACCGTGTTTAATCTCCCTACTATTATCAATATATATTTATTATAATTCCGATGATTGAGAAGCAAGATTATATCTAGAAAGATATATAGCTAAGTAAATTCCACTATATAAGGAGGCTTAAGGTGAAGCTATCTATATGAAGAGGATGAGGCTGAGGTTTGTGGGCAATATAGAGGTTGATTTTGTGGATAGAGAGCAAGCTTTGAAAAGGGTTGAGGATTGGGCTGAAAGGGGTACTAGGTTGGTTCAAGTTGTGTTCGGGCCGGAGGGTTGTGGCAAGTCGGCATGGCTTAAGCAGAGCGCTGAACTATTGAAAGAGCTTGGTTTTGATGTTATATATGTTGATCCTCTTCGTAGGGATTTTATAGTATATACCGATTTGAGGGAGGTTGTTAAGGATCTTGCTGAGGCAGCAGCGGATATCATTGGTAGGGCTGAGGTGAGGCTTGCAACGCTAGCTATAGATCTTGTTAAATATGCTTTGAAAAGAGGTAGGAAGAAAATAGCTGTGCTGGTGGATGATGCATTCCAAGCCATTGGATTAGATAGAGCAGCAACATATGTAAAGGGTTTGCTTGGATTAATAGAATATCCACCAGCAGACTACGAGAGAATAGTAACAGTTGTAGCAACAAGCGAGGGGGTTTCTAAGAGAGAAATTGGTAGGCATTACTGGGCTGATCTAAGGCCTATATGGAATATGCCTATAGAAGGGTTCAGAGAACTCTATAATCAGCTTCCTGGTGATAAACCTAATTTTGAGGAGGTTTGGAGGCTCACAGGTGGGAATCCCAGGATTTTATCGGATCTCTATCAGAAGGGTTGGAGAGTTGAGGAGCTGGTTAACGAGATAATCTATAAAAAAGGGGTTGGAGAGTTTATATCATCACTGGATAAGGATAAGCTTGAAGTGCTGGCTAAAGCGGTTGAGGATCCAGATGTTCTTCTAAGTAAGGAGGGGATCAACTTGTTGGATAAGCTGGTAGAGCTAAATCTAGTAGTAGATATACCTCCTAAAAGGGAGCCCTGGTTCTGGATCGATGCTCCACCCGCAGAGAAGGATCTAGAGCTGGGGATCGGGAGAGATGTTGCCTGGCAAACACCACTGCATAGAGAGGCAGTGAGAAGAGCCTTCGAGGAATAGATGCTAATACATAATATATAGAGCTGAGAGGAGTTAGGAGGCTTTTAGCTGTAAGGTTATCGGGTAGTATGCACATACCCCCTGTGATGGGCAGATCTCTAGTAGGAGGTTCAAAGTTACTGTCTGTCCAGGCGATGTGTAGTAGCCTGATGCCGTTATCGAGCTATAGCCGTTGGTAACTAGGTTTACAGGGCTTGTTGTGATTTGAAGCGGGGATCCCCCTGCTATTGCTATTGGTGATGATGTTGTTGCTCCTCGGAGGTATATATATAGATATAGGGTTGTTGATGGGGTTATAGATGCTAGGATAAGCCTTGCCTGTAGAGCCTGTGATGCATAGATCCTTAGGAGGGTTGTGCTGGAGTTATAGCTATTCGAGGGTGATATATAGGCTGTGATCGAGGCGCTCGTGTAGGAGGATCCGAGTGAGATGGTCATATCCTGCGTAGCTATTGAATAGCTATCCCCACCCAGGATAGCATCGCCACTAGGCACAGAATAGTTGATGCATAGAGAGCCATCAGGGTATCTAGCCCTTATACTACCATCGAAACCAGTCCCCACCACTATATCGCCCACAACGCTCAGCTGTAGAGAAGCAGACGATGAAGAGCCTGTGGAGACAAGGCTCCCAAGGTTATCATAGATATCCACGTACATCCCAGCCCGGAGACCCGAGAACAATATATACCTAGGATCAGTCAGCGACACTATGAAATCATCGAAATAAACAATACCAGGCCCATCTACATCAACACCGATATATGATGGCTGGAAAAACCTAGCACCGGTGATAGTTGCAGATACAGTGGCAACCAAGTTACCATTTACATCGTAAGCATATGCCGTAATTGATATTCTGTTACCAGTAAGTATAGTGTAGCTAGCCACAATCGTGTACCAGCTATTACTGCTATAGCTAGTGATAGGTACACTATTCTCCTCATTCCAGATACAGAAACATATAAATAGAAAACATATACATGTATAACTCCGAATATATAGCCTGCCATCATAGATAGAGATTTCATATAGTTCAGGGGGTGGTGAAAGCTTTATAAGGGCTATCCCTCTATATGTTTCTCCACCAGATGCAAGCCTTGTTTTAACCGATACCCAGAGGGATGTATAGGTGGAAATAGACGCGCTCCAATAGTACTGAGAAGCACCCCCTATACCTGCACCATTATCTATCCCCCGGAGGGCGTTTCCCTTATACCCTGCACTAGATGCTATGCTCCAGCTACCCCCGTTGCTTGTGAAGCCGCTTGGGAAGCTCTCGAAATCCGTGTATGTTAGTGCTCCCCTGGACGTTCTTGTGATCTGTGTGCATGTATAGCTATACTGAGACGTTGAGAATGTAGCTGGGGGAGCTGTGGGGATTATATTTATTCTAGCAGGCTCGTAGCTATATACGCCTGCAGTTGCCTGGATTGCTATGTATGATATTGCTAGAAATAATATTATTGCTCCAAGGGTTTTTCTCCACCTAGTTTTCATCGTATCCACTATGTGTTTAGCTATACTCAATACCCTATAGCCTAGGGCCTCTAGAACTGCTATAGCTGATAGTGCTAGTGAGATGGCTATCAATATAGCTGGTATCGGTGATGTTCCAAGTATATATGCATATGTTCTGCCAACATATTCCTCTGGAAATACTATGATCCCAGCGGTTGTCGAGATCCTCTGGCTTATCCTAAGTATATTCCCTGATACATTGTCTATCAACTCGATAACCCCTCTCAAAATGCCGAGGGATGTTGTGAGGCTCAGCGATGCCCCTAGGAGAACCCCTTCTCTAAGCCTTCTAAATCTAAGCGAGTAGAGAGAGGCTATAGCACCTGTTGCAGATGAGGTGAGAATGGGTATAGATGCTATGGGGATCCTATCTAGTACTCCTGATCTATATTGCTCTCCGAAGTAAACAATGCTATATGAGGTTATCCCTATATACCCATCCACAGGGCCTTTAAAGATTATCAAGGGAGATAGACATATGTAGATCATCAGGATCGATGAGATGATGATCGAAACAATCGATGCAAAGACTATCTTATCTGCCTCCTCTCCCAATACTCAACACCCATAGCCCTATACTTTATATCAACATATACATAGCTGGCATTGGGGGCCTCTACAAACACAGATCCTTTACCTGGAACCTCTACCTCGGTGCTTCTATAGCTCCACAGCTCGCCGGATTTGTAGGCATATAGATATGTTATATTCACATATAGTGGGAAGCAGTTTTTATTGGAAATCTCGACACCGCTTCCATTGATAGCTATGCTGGGGGGCGATCCGAATACCCTCCATATATAGGATCCCCTGAGAAACCCCAGCCTGGATAGGTTGGCCTCGACAGATACCTCGATATAGCCTCCCCCTATATATGCCTTGGAGAGGAGTGTGGGATCTAGTATAAGGTCGATCCTAGATGGGTAGATGCTGGCATTGGCTGGAGAGCCATTAACATATACCCTT
>JAWAXC010000019.1 GCA_038897115.1 Sulfolobales archaeon
TTAAGAACACCAAGAGTTAGACATATTCTGGCAAATGTTGGGAGAAAGAGAAACATACGTGGTAGGCTCTACATGAAGACAGCGTATAGAGTAATTATAATGTATTCTGTGCAGGATGGCTTGTTTCCAGCGATCTTTAGATGTAAGTTGCAGGACTGTGTTGCATCGATTGCTGAGATAGATGAGAAGATCTGTAGACATGGTAGATCGTGTGTCTCGCAGATCGAGGAAAAGATCGGGAAATTCTATAGTGAGGAATGGGTTGCAAGGTATGCTCAAAATTGTGGGAAATATCTTGGTGTTGAACCATATTGGTATTATTTAATTATTAAGACATCTTATGAAACTAATGAGGATGAGGCTCTCGTTTATAAAAAGATTTTTAAGAAATAGTGTTTCTAGATCATCTTCTATTGTGATGAGAGCTCTGCAACAGGTGTTATTGTGAATCTTAATGAGATTTTGATCTCTATCGTGTGGCTGCCTGATCCAGCAGCCTGGAACGATAGTGATGAGAATGATAGAGAGCTAGATATGCTTCTACCCTGATTATTACCTGCAAGGCAGGTTCCATTGGGGCAGCAGCATATCACATCTATATCTCCTCCGGGAAGCCAGATTGGATAGCACCAGCATCCAGGCTGCCACCCGCCTCCACCTCCTCCACCGCTGCCACCTCCTCCTTGTGATGGTCTTGGAGGCTCTCCTCCAATGCCTGCCCACGGCTTCTGGATATAGATTGTCATCCTCACAGACGCTGTTCCAAGCTGGTATGAACCAGTATATGTTTCTATATTACCCTGTGCAAGGGAAATAGGGGATAGCGGCACATATCCGCGACTGAAATCAGATGTCGATATATAGATATCTATGTTCTCTCTCTTTCCATCGATTACCACCGTGTAGTTCTGCAGATATATATTTATATACCCACCGCCTAAAAGTGTTGGCGGCTTCGGCAGCTTTGGGAGCGAAACCTCATAGATAGCTGATCCTCCTATTATGTCGAAGCCGGCTCTTAAATATAGTGATAGCATGTTTGAAAGTGCATAGGGATCTCTATATGTTGTTACACCAAGCTTTATCGTTATATTTACAATCCCCTCCGCCCTGCCATCGGGTGTTGGGTAGACGTAGTATTCGATGTATGATCCCTGATCGCTTATATCGAGCACATATCTGCAGTCATCCGTACCGTATAGATAACCGGCACATCCATATCTGATCTCCTGTGCTATGAGGCTTGAATGCTCGTCATATACCGTTGTTGTCCGTGGTATGAGTACACAGTTCGGGCACCCTCCTGAACCGATGTAATATGTGTATAGCCTCGAAGTAACCCAGTAGTACCAGTATTGCCAGGTGTACATGGTCTGTGTATATGGGTATATGTTGTTGCTATATACAACCAGTGTTTTCGACGACGACGTGGAGGGGTATATCGTTGCCCTCCTCTCATCCCTCTGCCCGTACTCGGCACCCCTTATAACAGATATAGATATATCCTGCGATGAATACGATCCTGAGACGGATGCCAGGATATCGTTGTAATAGCCGAAGTAGTAGTTCGTGCAGAAGTAATCCCTATAATCACTCACAGCAGGTGTTGTGCTTGGGTGCTCACCGGTTGGGTATGAATACGGTGTCTCTCCCGAGCTTATGCAGCATGTGAAGCAGATTTCAGTGCCATCGGGTCTTATGGTGCAGCATGTTCCCCACTCTTTGCAACACCACACACAGTCCGCCGAATATAGATCTCCTGTTGCCCTTGTCCCCTCCCTCCTTGTTATCTCTCTTGTGAGCAGGTCGCAGAAGCTTGTCCTCCTCGGATACGATCCCTCTACTTTGTAGTTTGGAGATGATATTGAGAGGCTGCTCCAGTACTGCGATATCCTTACATCTCCGATCGTCTTTGATCCGAATGAGTATGAGTTCGCCACATATCTACTCTCGCTCACACCCTGATCCTGTGGTGGCTGTGATGAGCTGAGACCACCTGCTATTGGTATTGCGAGCCTCCCGATCACCATGTAGCTCCTCTTGAAATCAGGTGTGAACCCTGGTGGCACTATGTCGGTGATCCTCACTATGTTTGTGCCCGGGGCTATCGAGATAGATCTTCCGAAGTAGGCTCCTGGCGAGGATGATCCATTGTATGCATATACCATGAAAACAGCTTTGAATGAGTATCCGGCTCTGTTATCCACGACTATGTCTCCAGCGGCTCCGAGCATTTGAACTGATATAGCGTCTGGCCCGGGGAATCTCTCTATAGCTGTGTACTGTGCTGTGTATGCGGAGAGATAGTAGATCGATAGGGCGATCGCAGTAGCTATCCCGGCAACAGCTATGGCTATAATTATAGATGATGCTGCAAGTTTGATCAGCCTCGTCATGCTCCGACCCATGCTATCTGTTAGAGGTGGATAAGCTTTCCAACAGCTTTTACATGGTGTGATTACCATTTGGTGGTGCCTTGAGCCAGACCATGGTTGCGGCTGCATCTGCCGTGGTGCTGGCTGTGTTTGCTATATCCATGGTCAGCTTCCTCATAGCATCTGGCTCAAGTGTTCTTGCAGCAGCGTATTATATGTCTAGGCTCTCCAGGGAGCAGCTGAGCGGATCCGTGTACCAGCTAGACCTGTATAGCTATGCTATCTACATAGCTAACAGCGGTGCTGAGCCTCTGAAGGCTAGATCATCTTTCTTCGAGATAAGCTTCGGATGCCAGGGAGGATCCGGGTATTATAGGACAAAAGTGGATCTCGGTTCATGGTCTCTCGCAAGCGGGGAGAGGCTATATAGAACAATAAGGTTCTCTGGATACGATTTGAATGCTATAAAAACCGTTGAGAATACATGTGCATCGCTTGGCAGAGCCATGCAGATCGATGGGGCATTCGTTGTTATCAGCGAGTCAGGTGCAACATATAGATTCCCGATTGAGAAGGCCGGCATGGCTATAGCAATAACAGCCGAGGATCTTGACGCTGGTGTCACAACCAAGGTTCTTCCCAATGGGAGGCAGATAACCATCTACACGAGGATGGTTCTAGCATGCTTCGCATCCCCATCGGGCTATCCCTACTACAGCTACTACCCATCATCACAGGAGGCACCGATCTCAGTAGACATATACTTCGGAGACTCCAGGGGGAACCTCGTCGATATGCCATTCCTCGGCGGTAGATGGCCATCGAATATAAGGCTTACCATATCTCAGTGGGACTCATATATATCTGCTAGGTGTACAAATGCTGTGCTTAAAAACGACTACCAGGAGATCAAATATGTTGTGCAGGGGCAGAGAAACGCCCCGTGGTACCTCTACTCAGGCGTCTTCCTCGGGGTCGCGATCGTAGCCGAATCCATTGGCCCGGGACTCAGAATCGATAGGATAGACACTGGGCTGACCAGCCCACCGGCGGATCCATCTGTTGCGGAGACATACACAGCCTATCTGAGGGCTAACTGGCAGGGAGACCCCGTGCCCCCCATAGCATGGATGTTCACACCAGAGTTCCTGCTGAAGCTCCAGGGGAAGAAAACTATCTTCCAGAGCTTCTCAGGTATAATCCTGGTAGGACAGATCTACATAGACCAGCTATCCAGCCTGGGATATGAGAGGAAGGTAACAATGTCCGTCAAGCTACCAATAATAATCTATCTGTCATCTGAGGCGGCTCCATAGAGGTATATCCTAATACATCTATGTAATTATATTGAGGATAGATATGTCAAGCCCCAGAGCAGCTGCTTATAACGCGATATTCGAGTATCTCAGGGAGAATAAGGCGATAAGTGTTCACACAGCTATAAAGATAGCAAGGGGCTTCGGTGCTTCTGTTAAGATGGCTAAGGATATACTGAGACAGCTTGAGGAGATAGACAAGGTAGTAGTATATGCTGGCTGCGATATATATATCTATCTTCCTTTCAAGGAGGAGGTGGATAGGATCAAAGCAAGCTCCTCGGAGGAGGAGAGGGCAAAGGCTGAGGAGATGATATACAAGGTGATAGAGGCGGAGGCATGTAAATCCGGTGTTAGCAGGAGCAGATGTAGCACAGCAATAGGTATTCTAAGCAGGGAGAGGGTTAGAGAGGTGATAAGCAGATGCGCATACAGAGACTACTAGGTGTTGCGGAAGCCGTGGTTGCACTGATAATGGTTCTTCTTGTTGCTGTTGCATTTACAATAGCATATCTGCTGATCAGTGGATCTATATATGTCACATCCGGGTCTATCTTCTATCTTGAGGTTATAGCATCTGGAACACCATCTGGATCTGCGGCAACATTCTCGATCAAGGTCAGGAACGTTGGGGACACACCCGTCTACATCGGGTCTCTATATATAATGCCAGCCTCAACATCGCAGAGCATCTCGATGTCCTGGTATAGATCTAGTGATAACAGTGTATCCGTATATATAGGGCAGCCTGGATCCAGTCCACAGTGTGGATCCAGGCTTCTCAGCCCCGGGCAGTTTCTCGAGGCAACAATAGAGATCATAGGCTCTGGATGGGTCAGGGGGACGCAGGTCATAGTCGTTTTCGTAGCATGTAACCCAGCAGGGGCACCTGTGAGCCAGAGTGCTAGGGTGGTTCTATGAGGGCCGTGTCAAACATAGTGGCTGCCCTGGCACTAGTCTTCATAGCAGTTATCATGGCATCAATAGCATCCTCGATCATAGCCTCCATGGTATCCTCAACAGCTAGGTTCTCACCACCAGAGATAGCGTCGTCGAAGCTGATCCTGCTTGTTCGAAATGCGTATCAGGGCGGGCAGCAGGGGTATATCGTGAGGGTCATAGCAACGGTTGTCCTCCCAACAGATTATCCAGGGCCACTCATGGTATGCCCCCTGATACCTGCTTTCCAGGGGAACAACCCCGTCCTCATCTATAACCCGGTGGATATCAGCTCCGGCGGCTGGTGCAGATCAATCCCATCATCTGCTGGTAGTGCGAGTACTGACTTCACAGTATTCATACCGGTTAGATCTGGCTACACATATTCAGACCCATCTGTGTGGCTCGTGGGGGTTGTCGATGCGGGCACAAGATCTGTTATCCACTCCGCCGCACCAATATTTGAAGTCCCATAGGCTTAACCATCTAAAGCATTTATATGGGGTGATATAGTGGGTATGGATCCAGAGGCTGCTGCTAGACGGGCTAAGATGCTGTTCAACATCGTCTCAGCCGCATTCCTCGTGGCGGGGATAGCGATATCTGCTATGCTGTTCCAGATACCGGGGGTTGGGGGGCTGGTAGGATCTATAGTGCTCGGCGGCACAGTAGTCATAGCCCTGATAATAATGTGGCTTGGTAGAAGGGTTGTGAGGGGGATAAGAGAAGCTGGCTATGCAGGAGGCTCAGAGGTTGTTGCAGCCCTCCTCACAGCAGCAGTATCATTTGCATATCTGATGCTCGCGTCCGCCCATGCACAGATAGCATTCACATGTGACCAGAACACCGTGAATACTCTCAATACCATCTTGTCATTTGCGAGCCTGCTTGGCATATTCATATACGTCATCCTAGCCCTCTTCGGGATGCTAGGCTTGTTCTTCTCAGGGCTATCGCCGTTCCTGAGAGAGATCTTCGCTCTCCAGGCCTTCTCAGTAATGATCACGCCGCTTATATTCTGGGCCTTCTTCCTATTCGGCCTCGACAGGGCGATAAATGTTCAGCCCCCGCAGCAGACTGGCACAGCTGGTATCTGCCAGATAAATGTGAACCTGGATCAGGGGCCGATAGCCTTCAGACTCCTCGGATGGTTCCTCAAACCAGTGGGGCTCTGGCCACAGTAGATTTTACTTGAACGCTTTTTCCTATCCACATATCTTTTTTGGAGTGCCTGCTTTGCACCGCAGAGTAGTTTATAGATCTGTGTCCAAGGGTGTTTCGCAGCTTGTAGCGACTATTTTGATTGCAGCCGCCGCTGGTGTCCTCGCAGCTGTCTTTGCATCCACCTTCCTACCCATGATCCCATGGCTTGCACCCTACGAGCCCCGGGTCTCTGTCAGCGTTGTATCCGCGTCGTATAGCGGTAATGTCATTGTCCTCACACTCGTTGTCCAGCTACAGTCATATGCACATGGCAGGGTCTATTTAGATACCGTATATGGATCATATGTTGTCTCCGGGTCTGTGCAGCAGCTCACACCGCTATCCGGGTGTGGGAGCCTCACGCAGGAGATATGCAGCGGCCCACTAGCAGGATCGACACAGATATTCAGCGTAGCACTGGCAGCACCGTCACAGATCCAGCCTGGTGGTGAGGGCACCGTTGTACTGAGATTCGGCTATGGATCTGGTTATTTCACAGCATCAGCCACATTCAGACTCTAGGAATAGATCTGTAGAAGATCTATCTCCAATTCAGAGCTTTGATCGGGAAGCTTAACCCGTGACAGCTATGTTTATGAGGATAGATATATGATGTTGCCAGCCACCAAGACTAGAAGGGTAAAGGGTATAGCAGAGGTAGTGATCATAATAGTGATCCTAGTAATGGCGATGGTGGCGGCGATCCTGGTGTGGTTCTTCGTAATTCCTAGCCTGAGCGGCGGTAGCGGCGTAACCTATGGACTTGGAGTTAGTGGAACAGGATCTACAGACGGCTCAAGGGCAGTGATATCCATATCAATACAGAACTCAGGTTCAAAGCCTATACAGGTGCAGGGGGTATGGATATCCCCTGGAGGCTCTGGTGCACCAACAACCGCTACGGTTTCGAGTGTACAGCCTACCAGCATACCTACATCAGCTGTTACATATGGTACTACACCACCTGCCACTAGACCTGCTGGGAGCCTAGTGGTTCAGCCTGGAACAAGTGCCACGATAACCATAGTGCTTACGGGGACTGGCTTCTACAGGGGTACACCGCTAATGGTAACGATATATGCTAATGATGCTACAAACCCAGCTCTAACAAATGATCAGAGCACCAGGTTTACCCTGAGCTAGAGTTCTCTTTTTTATCCATATCTTTTCGGGGTTATCCCTGGTTTCTTCGATAGCATCTCAGATCAGGGACTATGTCTCTGAGCTAAGGCCAGCAGCTATGCAGGGTTTCTTCGGTGTTGGGAAGACCAGGTCTGTCCTAGAGGCTGTGTCTATGAAGCCCGGCCCTGTTGTCATTGTTTCAGAGCCTCTGAGGGTTCTCAGGGATGATGTTGCGTCTAGATATAGATCTCTCAGCGGTAGGCAACCTCCTGTTCTGAGGGCTCATGACGAGGTATGCCAGGATCTCGCACAGATGATCTCATCGGGCCTCGGATATTTCGAGGCACTATCGAAGCACCTCGCGAGCGGCAGATGCATATATCCAGATCATGTTAGGGCTGTGGCATCATCAGCCTATTCAGAGGGTATTCTTGTGACGACGCATAGACTATCAACCATAGCGAAGATCGTTGTTGATGCTGTGGTTGGATCGCCATCGTATCTCGTTGTGGATGAGGCTGAGGACTTCGTACTCAAAGCTCTCGAGCCCAGAGACCCTGCTGAGATCGAGCCGCTTAGGATGGATCCCACTGTATGGAGGAGGATAACACGTATATACGAGAAGATCGGCGGCAAGTATTATCTAAAACCAGGTTATGTCATGACATCCATGAGGTATATGCTCCTATCAGCAACGATACCAGGCACCCTGAGGATTGTCTTCGAGCAGGTAGCTGGCTACGATGATATTGACAGGATAGTCCCGCCGAGCAGGGATGATATATTCATATTCCACAGGGATGTCATATCATCATCGGATATAGAGACCTCGCCCCACAAGGTGGTGAGGGTTGTCTCCGGCATATGCAGGCCGGCTGTGGATGGTGGCGGGCTATGTGCTGTTATCTCTAAGAACAAGAGATCCACGTCTCTCATAGCTGATGGGCTGAGGAGGCTTGGGATACCAGCTATATCGGATCAGGATCAGGTTGTGAGGATACCTAGTGGATACTCAGGAGCAGTGATCATAACTGTTGGTGGCAGGTTCTACAGGGGTGTCAGCCTCCCAGAGGCTGATGTTGTTGTATCCCTCTTCCAGAGGCACTACCAAGACCCCGAGCACCCAGTGTTATCGGCTATATCTGCTAACAGCCTTGACTGGAGATACGCATATGAGCTCTCGATGGCAGCCAATCTACAGGCGTCGTATCGGTGTAATAGGAGCGGTGGTAAGAGGCATGTGATGGTCTTCCTCGATACCAGATATAGGGAGGCGTTCTCATCATTCTACGCCGATGAGATGAGGAGCAACAGGATCTACACAGAGCTCATCGAAGTAGACAGCGTGGAGGATGCTGTGAAGACAGTCGAGAAGATCTTCTAGATCCGTATATAAGCCTTCTAACCCAATAATATCTTTTTGGGGATAGTATGTGGAGATGGAGCCCATTTGGATCCGGCTATAGAAACACGATATGCCCATCATGCGGTGGGAGGGGGTACTGTAGGGAGTGCTTTGGCAGGGGCAGGATCAGGACTACCTGCTCTGAATGCCTCGGAAGCGGTGTAGTTGGGAGCGGCAGCACAGGGGCATGGAGGAGATGTAGATATTGCGGAGGCTCTGGATACGTGTATGAGCAGTGCTACAGATGCGGAGGATCCGGTACCTGCAACACTTGTGGGGGCTCTGGATATATATGACTAGTCCGCAGGTGTTCGCGGCACTCGCAGATCTATTCATGGAGATCGCATCCATCCTAGGGATCAAAGGATCTAGATGCACATACACATTCCCAGCAGAGTTCGAGGAGGTTCTCTCATGCCCATCATCAGCAATATCCGTTGAGAGGATAGATGGAAGGGTTGTTGCATACGCAGAGTGCGGATCTAGATATGCTGTTGCAGAGATAGCGAGGGGTGTTGCAACGGCTAGGGGGAGGAGGATCGGCTATATAGAGTGTGGAGAAGAAATATACATGATCAAGCTAGTAGCTGTGGGCAGGAAAAAAGAAAAGGGCTAGCGAACAACAGCTCTTTTTCTCTTCTCCATCTCCTCCATCATAGCATGTCTCTCCTGCATCTTTCTAAGGATTGCATTCTGTGCCTCTATGGCTAGGTTATAGAGGTGGTGGTTGATCATAACCGCTGCGTATGCGTGTGGATCACTCATTATGAGCCCAAGCTCGACCCTCGCAGGGCCTGGGTCGCTCAGCGAGATAGCGAGATCATTAACCCGGTTCAACCTGGACTCCAGGCTCTTAACCCTCCTAGTATTCTGATCTTTTTTCATCTGCTGCTTCTCAGCATCCTCAGCAGACATATAGACCCCCAATAGATGTGACCGTGGAAAAGGGTTTTGTTTGCCGGTGTAGCTATATGCTTATCTGTGCCTGGAAATGCTTTGGATAGCCATGCCTGCCCGGCATAGGAGGATCCCGCCTTCTAGGGCTGTGTCAATAGCTCTTCGAACCATGGTAAGGGCTGCTAAGGCTTTCTTCCACCAGTCCTACATCTATCAGAGGATCGCTATGCTCATACAGCTCTCATTTATATTGGTTATAGAGGTTATCAGCATATACCACCTATACAGATCTGTGGATCCCCTCTACCTCGAGATCGGGCTCTCCGCCATGGCAGCCTCACCGCTGATCCTCATATATATGGCTCCACATGCCAACCTGTTCAACTTCTCGCTCTACATAGCATCCTCCCTAGCCTCGTACTACGCAGGGCTCACACAGAGCCTCCCAGTACATGGCTTTGCAATAGCAGCATCTCTAGCAGCCATCTCGCCGAGGCTTAGATTCACGCTTGACTCCCCAGTTGTTGAGAGGGCGATTGCGAGAGGGTTCTCGATCCTCAGGTCTAGCATTAGGAGGAGTGCCATCCCCCTAACCCTGTCCGAGCTGAGGGCCAGGCTGCTTGATAACATCCTCACCGTCGCATCTTTTATAGTGTCGTTTGTAGCCTTCATGGCTACGAGGAACCCTGTTATGTCTCTATCTCTCATCCTGTCTATGCTACTGCTGTTCGTGCTGGTTTTCGGCATCTTCATGTCTCCAGCACAGATAGATGTTAGGTTCATCTCTGGAAAGGGTATCTTCAGGATCTACAGGAACTTCGCAAGGTATAGGGGGCTTCGAAGCCTTGCCGAGAGGATTGGTAGGACGATAGCTGATGATCTTGAGAGGGCAGGCATATCTGTGGATCCAATGCTCTATGCTGCTAAATATCTAAGCTACTCCCTGATCCTTCTATCCATATCTCCATCTATATATACTTCCATCGTGATCCTGGTGCCACAAGCCCCATATATATCGATCGCATCGTTGGTCGCCCCGATCATCCCCATCGCCGCTATGAGGATAGCTATCCAGACGGCTATCTCTTCGAGGAGATCTAGGCTTGAAAAGGCATACCCGTTCTTCACAGTCCTATCAGCAGTAGCTATAATAAACGGTGTGAGGGATCTTGAGAAGATATTCGAGATGTTCATACCGGGATCCAAGGCCTCTGAGTTGCTTCCACAGATGTCTACAGAGGCGTCTATCCTCCTCAGATACGTAAGGATCATGGGTCTGACCCCTGTGCAGGCGATCGATAGATATATCTCCTACTGCCCCAGTGAGAGCTTCAGAAGCTATATGAGGGGTTATGTCAATCAACTAGCAATCGGAACTCCTCTGAAGGATTTCGCTGTGAGGATGGTTATGGAGGCTCTGGAGCTTATGAAGAGGAGGTTGGAGGGTCTCGGTGCTATTCTCAACACGATGCTTACGATCTTCATAACAGCCCTCTCATTCCCAGTACTCCCCCTGATCATGGGTGTGCTTCTAAACCCAGAGAGCGTTGTCCCGATGATAATCGCTATGATGCTTATGGGAGGGCCGCTGGCATATATCCTCTTCAACATGGCGGCGAGCAAGATATCCGTGTCCTTCCCGAACAAGCTTCCGAGGATGAAACTGTTCTACCCATCGGCAGGGCTGATCATTGGGACGGCTTTGGCACTCGCACTGATATACTACCTCGGACAGCCTGTCTCGATAGCATCTACAGTCCTCTTCATATCCTTCCTAGCAGGGCTTGCGATCGACTTTAGAAACGCGTATAGAGAGGCCGCTGAGGTTGAGAGAAACATAGTTGTGTTCCTCAACTCAATAGCGGATCTCGTGGAGGTCAGGAGCGTGGGCAAGGCATTGGAGTATCTCATAGTCGAGACCAGGAGGGCAGGCGGCTCTAGGTTTGGTAGGAGCTTCATGGAGATCATTGAGAGGATGGCGTCATATCTCCAAAAGGGAGATCCGCTTGCGAAGGCAAGCTGGTTCTCAGGATCATGGCTGATGAGGTTTGTCCAGGTTGTTCTCTCGCAGGTTGAGACAGCTGGGCAGAGATCGAAGGAGGTTATCAAGATGCTAGGCTGGTTCTTCTCCGACTACATCGTGATCGTGAGGACAACGAGATCCAGGCTATTCATGGCGGTCGGGATCATGATGATGGTTCCAGCTGTTCTCGTCATAGTGTTGTCGGCGGCGATGGGTATTGTGAGCAGCGCCTCATCAGTTGTTGCAAAGGCAAACATCGATGTGGAGGCACTTCTCAGCCAGGCTAGGAACATACCCGTGCCGAAGAGCGTGCTATCCCTTGTAACCGGTAAGGGTATTGACACATCTGTGGCGGGCCTCGTGGACTTCCTCATAGTCGAGATCGGGATTGTCCTATCGCTCGCAGCCTCGAAATCGATCTACGGGACGCTCCGGGCAGCAAGGATACCCCTCATCATGTCCATCTTCATCCTCGCATTGCTGCTCATGAAACCACTATTCATCCAGATGATGATAATAAAATAGTTGGCAAACCTCGCCTTTGAAGGCGGGGTTAGATTTTTAAGCCCCCAATCCATTTGCTAGTTACCAGCGAAACCCCGCCCTGAAGGGCGGGGAAGGGGTCATAATACCAATGAGATAGCTTTTCCAATACATCTTTGGGAGACAATATGAGCCAGATAGCATGGGTGGAGTATCTAGGCAAGGTGCTGAAATACCTGGAGGAGGAGAACGAAAGAATAGTCAGCGGAAAGGCGGATAGACTGGAAACAGTGCTAGCTATTGACCAGGCTCTGCAGATCCTCGGCGAGAGTGTTAAGAACTGGATAGCGTGGATCAGAAGACCAGATGTCCTGGAGCTCTTCGACGAGAGCGATTGGAGGAGGGTCTGGGCTAAGATCTACGAGCATGCCAAGGGCATACTGACAGAGGATATGATCCACACGGCGGAGTATGAGGAGAGGATAAAGAGGACAGGGCCGCGGAAGATATCAGCGGCTATAGAGACACATCAGAGGGAAACACATAGCACACCAACATCTATGTAGCACATGCTTTCCCAATCAACCGCTCCTTTATATCTACTCAGTATATTTTTGGGAGTTAGAAAGTGAGAGGCTTACAATATATAGCTGCTATCGTCGCCCTAGCAATGCTTTCAGTGGCATACGCAGGTGTGTTTGTCTACTACCCGATAAATGTTAGCCTATCGCCTGTGAATCCTCCGATAGTGTTTGCACAAGGCAGCAACGCGGGACAGCCGGATCTTGGAGGCGGTGGGACACCATATACCAGCAACACAATAGTTGCTAGCCCCGGTTCAAACGGTGCGAGCCTCTCGATAACGCTGCACCCGACTTACCAGCATAACTACTACTACAACATCAGCCTCATAATAAACAACGATGGAAAGGCATACTATATAACATTCAGAGTCCTCACAGCCATGACCCTCCCAGCAGGCTCCGCTGCCAGGCTCATCATATTCAACGCACCCAGCGGCGGATCTAAGGTTGCAGATGTGAACCTTCTAGCCACTGGAGATACATCTGCAACTGCACAGATACCTGCTGGTGGAAAATGGAGGATAGATATCTACATACTAATACCAGAGGGATCAACGTTACCTTCATCCGCATCTGCCACTTTACAGCTCATCTACAGCCCAGAGACAGGTGTGTCTCCACCGTCAGTCCCACCACCATAGATCTGAGGAGGTCTAGCGATGAAATATGGGAGAAAAAACCTTTTTTATATCTATATATGTATTATCCTCTCTATCCTGCTCCTCTCCATATTATATGCATCTATATTCACATACTATCCAATCCAGGTTAGTTTCCAACCCGTCAGCCCGCCCATAGTCCTTCGAGACCCTTCACAGCCGGGGGTCACAGTATCGACGGGATCTGCGGGGGCGTCTGCAACGGTGTCATATCTGATACCATATACAGTATCCATATCCCAGGGGGTTATATACTATAGCACATTCGACACAGGTCTCCCAAGCGGGTGGAACACCTATGGTGCTGGTAGATGGGCTTCCAGCCCGGGCTGGGCTTCTCAGGGTGTATCTGGATCCACTAGTGGTGGTCAGGCCCAGACAGATGTTGCATACTATGCATCAGATCTATATTCGTCACAGTATAATGGATATATATATCTGGCAGCATATATATCCACATCAAATATAAACAGCGGCAGATGGGCTGGAATAGCGTTCCACGGAACCGCTACAGAGAATTTCTATGCATGCACAATAGGGGATGGAGGTCGGCTAGAGATCATCTTAAGAATATCTTTTATATCTGAGTCCTGGACAGCCCTCTCCTCGGTCACAGCATCTATATTGAGTAACAAGTTCTACCTCCTAGTCTGTGCTAGGAACCCATCTACTGGTGTGATTATTGCACAGCTCTACGACCCATCAACAGGCTCCCTAGTTGCGAGCACATCAGCCACAGACACCACTATAGGGCCCACATCAATCGGGCTGGTTGTTAGAAGAACCGCTGGGGGTGGGTCAGGGGTATCCGCTGTTTTTGACGAGCTAGTGCTAGCCTATAGGGATCCTAGGTTTGTATGCATCACCAATGTGCCGTCTGGCTGGGGGGTCGAAATATACAATGGATCCACTCTCATCGGCTCCCAGATATCTAGTGGATCCGCTGCTGAGGTGTGCCTCCAGATCTATGGCCCATCATCTCCTCAGGGTAGCTATAGCACGATACTCAGGCAGGGCGTTATAAGGGTCTATGACTCTTCGAATATCCTCAGGGCTTCCCTCGGCCCCCAGGTCATCGTCGGTGGGAGCCTCTACAGGCTTGACCCCCAGGCATCAACAACAAGGATCCTCAATGTGTTGAACCTAGATGGGAAGAGCTACTACGCCCTGCTCACACTAATAAACTACAGCTCCTCAGGCTTCTCATCAATACAGATCAGGGTCTGTGGATCCACATGCTCTTCATGGATCTCCATACCTCCCCCACCATCGCAGACAACAGAGATCCAGATCCCGTCTGGGACAGGATATATAGAGCTTAGCCAGACACCCACTATGAGCGGTGCACAGGCATCTATATCCCTCTTCCTCAACTACTCAACCCTGCCAGGGCAGCAAGGAGCCTCTGTTGCATATCCAATCTCGATCTCGCTGAAATAATACTCTATTTTTTCCACGTTATTTCTGGGGCTTGTTTGCTCCGCATAGCTGGTTATGCATTCCTATCGCTGTTCATGGTGCTTGTGCTCGGGAGATACATAGGTCTGCCGATATTCATCGTCCTGATCGTATCGCCATCCATGGTTCCAGCCATATACCCAGGCGATATGGTTCTCCTCAGCCGCAGCAGCTTTGATGTAGGCGATGTTGTTATCTGGTGCTCCTCTGCTCTTTTCTGCGTTGTCCACAGGGTCATAGAGATCAACGGGTCATCGGTTGTTACCAAGGGAGATGCTAACCCAGCACCAGACAAGCCAATACCGAGAGAAGCGGTGAAGGGGAAAGCAGTAGCTGTGATCCCTAGGTGGCTGTGGATCCCGATGGCATCTACACTCATAGCGTTCTATCTATATCGCACCATAGGAATATCCAGACCAAGATCATCCCCAGGCCTTGCACTCGCCATCGTGCTCGCATATGCAGTTGTCACATCGATATATATCCTCGCTATACCCGCATCACATGTGCTCCTGGATGGGCTTGCAATACCCAGCATAGATCTCAGGGGTGTTTATATCGAGAACAACACGGTATATGCTGTGTTTATCCCGAGGAACGCATCCGTAGCATCCCTCGAGACATGCAGATATGTGTATGGACTGCATGTAGCTACCTGCACGGCTTCTTTTAACGGCACAGCCATATCGATCCAGATACCTCCTGAGGTGTTCAGGGAGATGAATATAGAGGGTGTCTCGAGGATAGATATCACCATAGCAGCGGATCTTGTTCTCGAGGGCGGGAGGCATGCGAAGCTGATATCATGGAACTACAGCGTCTTCCACACATATAGAGAGCCCGTTGTCGAGGTCTCTGGCAAGATTGTTTTGATTAGAAACCCGAACCCCGGGTGCCTGGATGTGAATATAACGTCTATGGTTGCTAACCGTGCTGGGGATCCCTGGAATGTCTCTTCGAGATCGCTCTGCATAGATCCATGGGGATCCTACGTTCTTGATCTCTCGGGCTATAGATATGCATCCATCAAGATCGAGTATATCCTATCCGGCAAGACCCGCGTTATCCAGAGGGTTCTGCAATGAACCTGGCACGGGTATTAGAGGTTATAGCTGCTTCGACCCTGATTATCTATGCCATATCAGCCCTGATCACCCTATTAACACCGATCTATATCTTCAGAGGAGATATAGATGGGTATCTATCGCTCTCCGGGTATAGCCTGTTTGGTTTTGGCAGCGAGATAAGATCTCAGATGGCTGAGTCTGCAATGCTATACACAGCCCCGATATATGCCTCGGCATTGTTTGCACTTGCATCATCCCTTCTATCCATTCTCAGGGGATCTCCATGGCTTCTACTCTCAGCATCTGGTATAGCGGTGATGTCCACCGGGATCCTCAGAGGTGTTCTCTACATCCTGGGGCTAGTTGCATCGGCGGTTTCAAAGGATCCGAGTCACCAGACAGCGGCTGGCAGGATCATCTTCCAAGGAACAGAGGTATATATCGGCACAGGCTATATAGCGTCGCAGATAGCCTTGGTAACACCGTATGTGTCGCTGGCACTAGCGGTGATCATTACATTCTTCGCTCTGAAGAAACAGATGCACGGTGTTTAAGCTCTGATTCGAGACTTTCCATCTCCCTCAGAAGCCTGCGGATATTCTCATCATATCTCTTTATATTTATCTGCATCTCTGATTTGAAGCTCTGGGTGAATCTATTTGATATGCATGTGAAGAAACTCTGTATCTCTCTCTCGTGGTTCCCCGGGGCACCTATATATGATCTGGCCATTATAAGGGCTGCAACCACGGCAATGGCTTTCGGGCTTGCTACTTGATCGGTTATTGATATGGATCTCTCGAATGCTCTTCTGAACCTGCTGAACCTCTCGAGCAGAGATCCATCTGTTTTCGAGGCCTCAGACACTGCTCTGCTGAGCCTCTGTGCCCTCAAATATATTCTTCTTATAGCATCCGCCGCTGACTCGCAGAAAGTCTCTGGCATGTTATTTGCGGAGCATATATCCATTATCTTTTTATATTTCTCCCTGATCGCTTTCTCGAAGTATGTCAGATCGGATCTATCTGTCTCTAGGATACCGAGTACAGGGGGTGTTCCATAGTGCTGTGTGAATGACCTCGGCGGCACATATACCTCGAAGGAATCTGTTTCATCAGGCTCCCTAAACACGTGATCCATGGACACGGGGGAACCCGCCATATTATGCGAAAATACCGCGGCCCTTCTAGATCTTTTTCCTTTTACCGATGATCAGGGTGTATGGATCTCTGACTGGACATGGATCCATGCCTATGAGATCGCATAGTGGGCACATACCATATGCCATGACCCTGAACGTGCCATATCTATACACATTATCAACAGCGTTTCTCGGGCTATCCCTCACAGGATCCTCTGTGCTGTCTATGAAGGAGATCCTCGATATAGCCTCGTAGGCATCCTGCTCCGAAACACCGAGGATCCTCATGGCTACCGCAACTAGGTGTAGGAATATGAACCTAGATGTCCTCTGTATCCTCATAGCATCAACAATAGTCTTTCGAACCCTAACAGGCTCTCCACATGCTGCTCTTCTAAGCTCTATAGCCATTCCATGACAGCCGCAGGATCTGAAAAACTCTGCTGCAGCCATAAGTAGATCTCCGCCAGCAGATGACATGATTCTTCTTGCTTCTAAAACACCAATAGATGGAAACCCGATCTGATGGTATGGATATTGATATATATTGGTGTTACTAGTGCTCTGCCCAGCTATTCTAACCCTTACATTCAATATCCTTTTAAACGACTCTTCAATATATCTCCTTGCATCCGAGATCGATGTTCTTGGTGGTATCTCCCCACATATAGCCTCATATCTATATTCTTTTACGCTATCTCTCAATATGCTTGGAGCTACTATGAAGTATCCATCGTATTTGTACTCGATGTATTTAGCATCTGAAGAGATCGAATAGTCTTTATCTGTTCTGAATATATAGTGTCTCCCGTTGCTTGCTGTCTTCTCAACATATGCCCCTGCACTGCACATGAGCTCGTCGAGTGTATCTATATATGCTGATGCTGCAGGCTCTTTTCTTAGATCTATGTCTATGCCTATCAACCCCGATTTTTTGAGCCATATCGCCCATGCATTGTGCCCCTTTGTCGCGTAGATCCTAGAGATCTCCAAGATCTTATCAGACTTCCAAGTGACATATAAGCCTCCAACTGATCTGCATCTCTCTTCACACCCGCCTTTCCCTGGAAGCTCGCTACACTCATATATTTTTTCGGCTATGCAGAAGCTCAGAGGGGCTTTCGCATCTTCAAGGCTATATGCATTTCCCCGTATAGGGAATATCCATATGCCCCTCTCTATCAGTTCGTCTATCCTCATCGACCACCCCATTTCTAACTAGAAAAATGGTGGGCTAGGTGTTTGTGAAGAAGAGATATACTATGGTGCATTATAAAAAAGTTGCAAATGGTGCATATGATGTGTCTCTATGCACAGATGATGGTTCTTGTGATAAGGTGCATGCAAGAGGCATAATGATTCACTTCGAACTCCTCAACAGAGAGCTTGATGACGAGGCATCGATAAACATTGCAAATGGATCGATATATACATACTACGAATACGATCCATGCAGAACAAGAAGATATATAGAGATAGAACTGGATGCAGAACAAACACCTGGTAACCACGCTAATCATTAGCCATAGATAGAGGTGTGGTTCTGCTTGGCGGTAACTCCGAGGAAGAGGGATCTTGATGAGATAGAGTTTAGGTTTGAAAGGGTTCTAAGATCTGGCAATGTTGTTAAGGGGTTTACACGTGCTACTGCAAAGTATGAGTTGATCCCATATTCTCTCATGATAGTCGATGCCCTGAAGAGCGATGACCCGCTCAAAGATCTTGAGAGGCAATATATAGAGGGTGTTGAGAGAACTATAAGAACTCTTCAGATGCTGAGAGACAAAGTAAGGATCTATATGAGACCTGATGACGCATCTAACGTGAAGATCTATGCGTGGAGCCATAGAGAGGGTGAGGTAATGCTCCTACTCAGATTCGGAAACAGCATGAGGATACTCGATGAGAGACCAGAGGTCGAGCCAATATATATAAAGATCAAGGATGGCAGAATATCTGTTGGGACAAGGGTTCACTATAAGACTGTCATGTGGTTCGACCTGGATAGAGCGGATATAATAATCAACCCGCTTGGACACACACCGGTTGTCATCAACAAACATCCTGACACGGGGCTCGACCTCCTCAGAGGTGTATGGGTATATCTCTCCCTAGCCTCCGCCGCACAGCCAATAAAAGATCTGGTGAGGTACGAGGTATACAAGCTTGACGGTGAGAAACTGAGCTCCGACGAAAAAACACTCAATATAGAGATATCGTCTTTCTTCAAAAAAGTCCCGAAGAGGCACGAGCTACCAGAGTTTGTCAGGAAGATGCTGAAATTGAAATATAACTAGCACTATCTTCTCATTGCGGGGCATTCTCTTATGCTTTTCTTAAGCTCGATATTCCTTATCATTATACCCCTCGCTATTGTTTCGAATGATGAGAAGAACTCCCTGTTCTCCACCATATATTTTATCGACTCGGCCCTCTGCTCCAGATCCCATACCATGCACTCCACGGCGTATTGCTCTCCGTAGATGTCCCTCCCGATCTCCTTCAGCCTCTCGCTTTTCCTAACCACTTCATATGGATCGTCTGGTTTGAACCTGAACTCGCCCTGGTCGAACCAGAAGATCAGCTCGGCTCCCGGCATCTTACCATAGTCTGTGTCTCTCATCTTGGATGTGATCTCCCATACTCTGAAGACCTTCCTCACGGTCTTCGCAGTGCCTGGGACAAGCACGGGTGATAGATATACGAGTGTTGATATTACGAGCATGAAGGCTGGCTCGACTGAGATCGGTGGGCTCTTGATCCTGAGGAAGAACTTATCAGGGTCGGATGCGTGGAACGTGGTCATCGATCCATGTCCAGTAGCGGCTGCCTGGACAAGGGCTGCCATCTCCTTGCTCCTGACCTCTCCTATTATTATGTACTGTGCCCTTGATCTTAGTGCTCCAACAACAAGATCTTCAAGCGATATGTTCTGAGAAGGATCAGGAGATCTCCTGGTGTATAGATACTGTATATGTGGATGTGGAACCCTTATCTCCGGCACATCCTCGATAACAACGATCTTGTTGTCCCACGGGACGAATGCCAGCGAGCTCTGGAGGAAAGTGGTTTTCCCGCTACCCATCTCACCCATATATACCACGAACCTCTTATTCGAGATCAGGATCCAGAGGTATGCGGCCATGAGGGGTGTGAGTGCCTCCCTCGATATGAGATCCACGATTGTCAGCGGGTTCTCGGGGAACTTTCTTATTGTGAAGAAGCTGCTCTGTGTGTTATCAGCCTCCGATGTCCCCATAAAGATTCTGTATCCCTCGGGGCTTCTAGCCTCTACGATCGGTGTTGCCACTGACACCTGCTTACCAGTCCTGCTCGCGATCACCCTTACAAGGGCTAGCAATGCATCGTCGCTCGGCTTTCCATCCTTCATGAACACTATGTTGGTGGGTATCCACATCTGCCCAGTCGGGTTTTTCCTAATAACAACTCTAACCGGTTTTCTATAGTCATATGCATCTATCTCCTCAACGTTCTTATCCCTCATAGGAACATCTATCTCCCTCCAGCCAGCAACATTCCTTATAATTGTATATAGAACCTCTGGATGATGCTGCAGCGTTTCCCCAAGACCTGCTTCATCAGCTATTGTGTAGATCAGCTCCTCAAGCCTCCTCTGCCTCTCGTAGAAATCAAGCCCGTAGAATGATAGCACCTCGTTGCTTGTCTCCAGCATCCTGACCAACATGTTATATAGGCTCTCAGCCTCCGGGGTGGATATCTGTGGCTCATCTACTATGTAGTATGCTGTCTCGAGCTCACTATCATATGCTATATATATCGTAGCCATATCCTTGTAGCCTGCCGTGTATCTCTCTATGATCTCAAGCTCATTGAACGATCTCCCGATCACATGCTCCATATCAGTCGCAGCTATATTCCTCAACCAACCACCCATCTAGAGGTGTTAGCATAATAAGCAATGTTCTACTGCGGAGTTGGAAGCCTGACCTCCTCCCCGCCCTGAAGGGCGAGGGTTCCCTCAGGGCGGTTCATTGGTTTGCGGTTTACCGCCTTCATTCTCATCACTTCATAGCTGGTGGGTTTGGACACCCACCCCGCTCCATTCGTCCAGCGGTAGACCGCGGGCTGGGTCTTCAGCCCATTACCCCTATCCCTCGCCGGGGGTTTCCCTCTGCCCCCGGATCCTGGGGACTCGGGGATATGTTATAGCAGATAGGAGTTAGCCCGCCGAGGCTCCAAGGAATTATGAAACAAAAGCTTATAAGCATTAACAACATCCCCACCCTAAAGAGTGAGACTATCAGTTGTAAATGCCGCGGATACATTGACTATGATAGACCATGTCCGCCGCTGAGGAAGGCTCTGGGATCATAAGATGCTTCTCCATATACGAGTATATCCACGAATCATCACCTCTAGCAGCTGTTGTGTCGTGTAGCAATGGTAGAAAGGGTATCTGGATATCTGCCAAGCTCACGAAGATGATCCCTGGGGAGGTATTGAGACCATTCAACTTCACAGATGAGAAACCCATAATTGCTGAGGTTGTCCTCAACAGCGAGACAGCTCTCAGGGATGTCTATCTATTCACGAAGGAATTCCCACTCATAGATGAACTCGCTATACACAGGGTCTATCAGATCACAAGAGTGGCTTTCAGGAGAAGACTCGGCGTTATCGTTCGAGGGGTTGTCCAGGTTGCCGTGCCTGCTGTGCCAGCTACTCAGAGAGCTGAGAGAGGGGCTGGGGCAAGAGAGACGATCGATTTTGTGAAGCCCGCCGATGAGGAATAATCGATGCGAGGTCTTCCAACATCTTTATAGCAACCGATCTAGCTATTCTATACGCTGTCTCGAGATCCACCTGCTTCTCCGAGTAACTGACTATATATCCCCGCCTCTCATCCTCAACCCTCTCCACATTCCTAACAGAGACCCTCGTTATTGTCTCTCCAACTACGATCAGATCCCTTGGGGTGATCGGGATATACCTGATAGACAAAACCGTGTTCTCGATTGGAAGCGGGTATGGGAGGAAGTACGAGGATCCCCTCTTCTCACAAATCCCCATCGAGCACAGGACATAGATCATTGCGTAGTGTGATGGCTTATTCAGTAGCTTGAGCCTCCCAGTCTCCTCAGATACCAGCTCAAGCTTCATCGATTTCCTCAGGCTCAGAGCCTTGATAGCCTCCATTGCATCGAGGTTGGAGACATATCTATCAACGATCTCAGCCGGATCCACACAGTTTATCAGCATCCTCACAACCTCCTCCCTATTGATATCAAGCACCTCAGGTAGCTCGTGCTTGTAGAAGATACCCTTCAGCACGACCTTATCATCGCCTATGAGCACATAGGTTTTCTTGCTCTCGCCACCACCCCTCTTCCTCGTGGATATTATCATTGTGCTGTAGAAGCCCTCCAGCTTGATTGAGAAGGCCTCCCCAATGGCTCTCCTTATGGAGGATACAACATCCTCAACGATCGAATCAAGCATATCTCCCCTCGATGCGTATTCGGGAACCTCTATGAATATCGAGTCTGTATCGCCATAGACTACTCTTAGGCCGAGCTTCTCAACAGCCTCCCTAGCCCTCACAAGGATCTCGTTGGACTTGTAATAGATATACGCCGATCCGAACTCATTCAAAAGATTCCCAGCGTCCTTCGAGAGTGCTCCATAGGCTGAGTTGGATATGATCTTGAGAGCCTTGTCAGCCAGCTTAGCGGTTTGGTTTGTCTTCGACATCTCCTTAACCTTCTTTCTAGCCTGGTAGAGCTGTGTAAGGACGATCGAGATAGGCCCGGGCACCGGGTTAAAGTACATAGTGTATCCGCCTCCACCCCTTGTGACATATATCTTCATGCTGCCTGGGTGCACGGGTTTCTTCGATATAAAGCTTGTGATCGGGTCTACCTGGAAGAAGGTATATATTGTGGGGTATAGCTGGTCGAAGTCAAACACAAGTATATTCCTGTAGATCCCCGGCGGTGCGGAGATCACCTTGCCCATGTAGTGAACCTCATCGAGCCCCGGACTCTTTGGTGCCTTGCCATAGTCCCACTCCCTGGATCTATACTCAGTGACAACAGGCGGATCCAGGTTCTCCAGATACCTTATAAACATATACTCAACTATAGATCCAGCGGATGGTAGATCCTGTATCCTCGAGATAGGTATCTTCGAGATCGATGAGACACCAGCTAGCACAGGGATCCACTGGGAAGCGATCAGAAGAGCCATGGCCGAGTCCGCCTTCGAGTATAGCTCATATGCTGCTCTGTTACCATCATACCACCTCATGATCTGCTCAGGTGTCGCGGTTCTCTCAAGCCTGTATATATCTGTCCCCGGCCTCAGGATACCCAGCTCCCTCGCAACCTCATCGAGAGAATATGCTGTCGTGGATCTTATTCCGAGTGCTGATCTCATGCTTGTGACGAGCATGAAGAGATCTATATGTGTATGCATACCAGCATCGCTCGGTATATATCTATCGGAGCCCCAGTCACCCCTGTAGTACTTTATGAACCTAAGGTCGAATGCCGATGAGTTATACCCAACCACGAAATCCGGTGCTGTCTTCCTGATCATCTCCATGAGTGTGTCTATCACCTCCTCGCTCGTATCGCCATATATGATCTCCGTGTTCTCGATCGCATTCTCAAGGCTCAGCCCCTGTGCATCTGAGATCCTCGCAACAGATATCGATGCAGATAGAACCCTGGATCTCCCTGGCGTTGGGAAGTAGCTCCCCCTAGACTCTACCTCCAGGTCGAGCGATAGAACTGTGTGTCTGCTCACAGCCTCAGCAGCCCTGATCATTGCCTCCGCAAGGTCTTCACCGCTTAGAAGTGGGTCTTTCTCTGTGAAGAAGCTATCCACAAGATCAAAAGCAGCCCTCACATCGAACTTAACTATACCCCCATACCTCATCGGATGCCTTATCCCCGACACGAGCTTCTTAACCTGTGACGGGCTCTGCACATAGACCCTGTACACAGATAGATCTTTCGCCCATACATATCCACCCCTAGTGCTATCGAAGACAAGCGGGATCATATCTGTGTCCTCCAGCTCGGCATAGCTCGGCAGCTCCGGCCTAGATCTCGACATTAGGTAGAAATATGGTTTGAACTCCTCACCAGCTATTCTAACAGCCTCACCCCTGCCGAGGACACCGTAGATCTCTCTCTTCTTGCTATAAACAACCTGGAGATCGATTATGTTCATGGTAACAGCCCCTATCCCTTAAAAACATGTGATAAATCGATTGCACTAGGCTAGCTTCTACAGGTTCTTGAGCTCAGATATTCTTTGAGCTCCTTAAACCATGGTCTCTCTGTTTTATAGTCTGCAACAGCATATTTATAGATCTTCTCTGCTGTGTCCTCATCTATGCATGACGAGCTTATAAGTGCAATTGCATAGTTCCTAGCAAGCCTTTTTATAACAGCAAGCGGGATCCCGGCTTTTCTCAGGCTTATCATCGTGTCGTTGGCACCTGTTGCTAGGAGCTCTATTGCGTTTGAAAGCGACTCTCTAGCACTATCATTCCATCCAAATGCCCTACCCCTATATAGAGCCATTGCACCGCCTAGCTCGAACATCTTCTCTGCCAGTTCCTGTGCAAGCCTCCCCCTCCTGCCTCCGACCATGCTTGCACTCATAAGCCCGAAATCAACTGCTATCTCTCTCACATCCATGTGCTCCTGTGATGGATTCCCATCCCCGAGGATCTTTACAGCTATATCAGCGATCTCGTATAGAACTTGCTTCGCATCCTTACCAGCCGCGTTGTCGGCCAGCCTCTTCTCATCCATCTTCAGACCAACTGTTGCTGCGAAGTAGAGCTCCCTCGAGGGGAACCAGATCCTGTTATCCCTTATCTCTATGTAGCCCTCGCCGACGAGCCCATCTATAATCCTCTTCATCATAGATACAACAGCTTCTGAACCGGCATCGCCGTGGATCGCTGACCAGAATGTTCTCCTCACAAAGTTGGCAAGGGAACTAGGATCCCTGTTCCCATATGCTATCAGCCTCAGCAGGGCTCTTGTCATGAAGTCCTCATCATAGATTTTGGATGAGATGGGCTCAGCCTTGATCCTCATGATCGTCTTCAGGTATGCTGCCTCGGACTCGGTGTCTATGAAGATATGTACATGCCCCTCTTCATCGAGCCCAGGCCTCCCAGCCCTTCCGGCGAGCTGGTGGAACTCGGATGGCTTTAAAAGGCTCCCATCGTGGCCGTAGAGTGTTGTCATCACGAGATGCCTCGCCGGGAGGTTCACACCCTCGACCAGTGTGTATGCAGTCCCCAGGATCCTGATCTTTCTGCTGAGAAAGAGCTCCTGAACTAGCCTCCTGCTCTCAGCACTCAACCCACCGTGGTGGAAGCCAACCGGTGCTCTCCTAATTATATCTCTTAGCCTTAGATCGCTTTGCGACCCCCTGCCAAGCTTCTTCGCAATAGCAGCCCCCTCTACATCCCAGCCTGGAGGTGCTTTCACCCGATCTGCGATCGCGGATGCTAGATCCTCAACGGCTGCTCTTGTTGGAGCCCAGAACAGGATTCCATGCTCTTTGTTCTTCTCATATAGAGATGCTATGTATTCAACCACAGCGTGCTCCCTTGAACTGAATCTCCCGAGACCATCTATTATGAACACCACATCCCCATATTCATCCACGTCCTTCTCTATCCTCACCTCGTGGTAGAAGATCGGGATTGGCCTCTCCATCTCAGGCTTTATAATAGCCGCGTTGAGCCACCTAGCCATCGCATTCGCATCGCTGTCATCCACAGTCGCTGAGAGGCCAACGACATTTGCACCGATGCTCAGAGCCCAGGATACTATGAACTCCGTCTCCGGGGGCATTTCATGTATCTCATCAACTATTATAGATGCACCCCTCACCCACTCCACAACACTTCTATAGCTCACATACTGGCTCAGCTTGAAAGGTGTTGTGAACAGCATATCGCTCGAGACTATCTTCGCAGCCGTGCCCGGGAAATCCTTGTTCAAGATAGCCGGCTCCATATTTACTTTGCCAGCTATCTTCTCCCTGAACCATATATACTTCTCCCACGTGTTCGCAGTAGTTGTTGCGAGGTATATACCCCTGCCCTTCATAATGGCGTGCCAGAAGCCAACATATGTTTTCCCGCTACCCGTTGGTGCGATCACGATGTAGTTTCTGTCCGGCATCATGGTGTTTATCGCCAGCTCCTGCAGCTTGTTTGGATCCACTCCGAAGATGTATCTGAAGCTCTCCTCCCTCCTCCTCCCAATTGCTAGCATGGATATCCAAATACAGCGGTGAAATAAGGATGGAGTAGCCTTGGTTGAGGAGATAGTAGGTGCACTCATGGTCGTTGCTGTGATGACATTCGCAGCCCTCATAGGGTTCGCAATAGGTGTTGGAGCCTCAATACTCGTTGCAAAGGCTGTCTCCGGCCTCTACGTAGAGCCCATAGCGGTATCCGGTGTTGGTGTTCTGAGCGGCTCATACATATATCTCTTCATAAGCAACTCGATGCCAAAAGACGTACAGCCAGAGGTGTGGATTATCTGTGGCTCGAACTCATATAGATATGGATCTATCACGATCTACGCATCAGGGAGCTATGTATATAGGATCCCGGCCCCGAGCTGGGCAACACAGGGATCCTGCAAAGCCGTGCTCAGCTTCACCCAGGAATCAATATCGATCCCAATATTATAATGCACGCTACATGAGTGGTTGGAACTTAAACGCGGATTATTGGCTTCATAGGAGCCCTTCCTCTCCTTGCATTGCCCATCGGGCTCATAGTACCGCCCTCTAGCTAGGCATAACTAGCTACAAAGTTTTTAGGTTTTGGTTTATGGGGGAGATGGTTTAATAGGTACATGACATTTACATATCTAATAGCTCTGAGGGCTAAACACAATTAATATCGAAATCCAAAACAGCAGCTACATGAGGCAACGTCCACCGGGCCCTAACAATATGCACGATACAGGGCCGCCACCACCAGGATATTGTATGATATAGTAGATCACCATTGATGCTATTGAAGCCATCTTCATAACATCAGAGACCATCTTCGATGTCAGGGTGCATGATTCCGAACCAGTATATGCAACGCATATGTATTTGTCATAATTTGTCGAAGATATTGATGCACATGAGAACTTTATATAATTAATAGAGCCGGGTCTTACAATCGTATCTCCCGATGCATAGCATTGAAATAGTGCTACCGACGCGGTGTTTGGCCCGTTGAAGATGATGAGTGCATCTGCCTTGTTTATCGTTACACTGTATGTGAGTGGGTTCGCAACCCTCAGATATACAGTTATTGTGTATATTGAACCAGATAGATCGAGCTCCAAATCGCTTGCTAGCGATATCGCTATACCTCCAGAGGGTCTGGAGATGAGGGGACTCACAACTGAGAAATAGATCGCTGCGGCTCCAGCAGCTACTATCATGAGTGCTAGTGCAGCAACTATCTGTGATATAGCTCTCATCCTGAGACCCACAGGGATATCTACATAGTAAAAGCATAGCTATGCTTATTTCTTGAGCAATTCATCTTTTCTCGTAAGCCACCACCTGTGGATCTTCGATGCGTTTGCCCTCTCCTCCTCCTCCAGCTCCTCGTGGGATGCTGGGGCACCTGCTGATGATATATCCACGGCTGCTCCGCCAGAGATAACAACCAATATGCATGTATCCTCATCGCATGCGAGGATTAGGGCTGGGTCTGGCACATCCTGCTTGCAGAATGAGATCTCGCCTCTGTCTTTCCTGACCTCAAGCTGGATCTCGGATGGGTTTGATAGATAGTCGAATATGATGTAATAGTGTGTTCTGAAGAACCTGGCACAGAAGATCATCGAGATCTCCCCATACACCTGATAACAGCTATACATGCAGCGGCTATGATGAAGATAAGGATGAAAGATCCAAACGGGATCACCGCAATTGCCTTTCCTTTTATTGCCTGTGCTGATATCGGCTCATCCGGCACTAGATTTGCATCTCCCTTGGTAACAACCGATGACCCGTTGATCTCTATGACCCTGTGGACAACGCAGAAGAGGGCGGAGGAGCACCAGATAACAACATCGCCTACCCTGGGCTCTGCCCTCGATATGATCAGAAGATCTCCTGGGTATATGGTTGGAACCATGCTATATCCTACAACAGGTGCTATGAACACGGGTATCTCTATGAATCTCCACAGCAACATTAGAAGGATCAATGCTATCAATGCTACGATGAAGGTGGTTGCAAATAACCTACATATCCTAATCATCGCCTGCCCTGAAAAATATCTTGGAACATCTATATCTTTATGAAGTATTCGTTTTTATCGCATCCGGTACAGATGATTCTTAGGGCGGCAATGCCCTTGGGCAGCTCTGACCCTGCTGTGACTATGCATACAACTATGACAACAGATCTATCTGGATCTACTGTTATCTTGTTAGGTGGTGTTGGCGAGCATATACCGGCATCATTATATATGTATACGAGCCCCGATCCCGTTATTATGTTCGACCATGATGCATATGATGAGCTAATGCCGTATAGCGTTCCATCTATTGAAACATCTATGGGTGACCTATATTTGTTTGTAACAATGATGGACACGGTATTCAGATAGACGGGGTTTGATGGTGCTGATATGAACTTGCCATAGATATAG
>JAWAXC010000020.1 GCA_038897115.1 Sulfolobales archaeon
TTAAGAAGTATAATAGTGACAGTGGTATCAGCAGCAAGTAGCTATATATCATCGTTATTGTCAGACGGACTAGGTCTAGGCTTGAGCCTAATAGTTTTATCAATGATACACACGCTATCAGCGACTTTACTGCTAAGAGATAGAGCTAGTATACTTACAAGACTAGGTTATAAGTAGCTATAGCGATTGCCTTTGAAGGGCCTTGGAGAGCAAAAAGCCTGGATGTTAATAAAGAAAAGCTAGCCTAGATAATATCATTTGTCCCTAGAGTCACTAAACAACACAAAAACCTTCTCCAGCTTAGCCCTAGGATCGGGTTCCCGGCCTATTACTTCTACCCCCTTTTTAAGGTGTCCAGAGCTATGGCTATTATAATCGCCTCGAGGTGTAGATTCGCTAGAGGATGGTCCAAGGCTCACAAGCATTATTCTCATCAACAGGAGGACTGGAGAATATAGAGCTTACAAATTCTACCTCTCCTGAAATGTGAGGAGATGTTTGCCTTACACCTGAGAGTCTTAGCCTTTAAGGTAGGAGGATGCCGGCTCAGCCTCCACATCAGGAGCCCAATAGACCAGAGAGACTTAACAGCATACCCACCTTAGAGGATGGGATCTACTAGGGCTTTATTATATCAGAGTAGATTATTCTCGTGCTCGAAAACCTCATGTTCTAGGTATGCTGCTAAGATTCTTCTGGTTGGAAGAAGCATGAAATCTACAAGAAATCTTCAGAAGCAGAATAGAGATAATAGAGCTGAAAAACCCACTCTATAGGTTAAGCCTAACCTCCTCTCCACTCTAAGGTGTGAGGCTCTCAATTGTAACTGCCCCATATATATTTCCTTATATTATTCTGAATGGTGTCAATATGTTAGATGAGGTTGCTAGAAATACTCTTCAAGGCCTGCTCGTTTCGTGTCTCTATGCTTTAGGTGCGCTCTCTCTAACACTTAGCTATAGCGTTACTAGGATAGCTAACTTCGCTGTTGGCGAGTATATAACTATAGGGGCTTATGCAGCTGCTCTCGGCACACTCTATGGTTTAGATCCATATATATCGCTTTTAATAGCCTCTATATCGGTTGGGGGCTTAGCTATCGCTGTTGATGAGGCTATATATAAGCCTCTATATAGGAGGGGCGCCACTGCTCTCCAGCTGTTGATAGCATCTATAGGTGTTATGCTGATGATCAGGTATGTATGGTCTATATATGCTGACTATAGAGGGATATTGTTTCTCTCCTCTAGATATAGCGTTAACCCCTTTGTATATATTGCCGATGCTCCTATAACGAATCTACATATCCTAGCCATATCGATCCTATCTATTGCAGGCATCTCAATATATATCCTAAGGCATAGAACCATGGTTGGCAAGGCTATGAGGGCTCTCGCTAGCAATCCTGAGCTCGCCGAGATCTCGGGGATCCCTGTTTGGAGGGTTAGGAGGATCATGTGGCTTGTCTCAGGCATCCTAGCAGGGCTTATGGGAGGGCTGTGGGCTTTCTATACAAGCATAACTACAGAGACTGGGTGGAGGCTTCTCCTATGGCTCTTCGCATCATCCGTGATCGGTGGTATTAGGAGTATACCACTCACAATAGCCGGTAGCTTTATAATAGGCTTCTCAGAGAACCTCGGTATGTGGTTCTTTAACAGATTTCTAGGTGTTGACACCGCTTATAAGCCTATAATAGCGTATCTCGCTATAGCGATATCGCTACTAATAGGTAGAGCTAGATTCTATGGGGGATGATCTATGGATCTCTCGAGCCTAGCTGTGCTTATAAGCAGTATATTGACATATACATCTATATATATTATACTTGCGCTTAGCGCCAACCTCGAATACGGATATACAGGGATACCTAATTTCGGCAAGGTCTTTTTCTTCTTCGTAGGAGCTATAGTAACAGCTATAATCGCTAGCACCATGTATAACTCCGCACTAGGTATATCAGACGGCTTCTCAGCAATAGCTGCTGCAAAAAGAACAGAGTACTCGGTACAGAACCCGCTCTTCGCTCTAGAGGTATTCATAGCATGCCTGGTAGCCTCCACCCTTGCCTCGGGGGTCTTCGGATATCTAGCCAGCTATCCAGCTCTAGCCCTTAGAGAGGATTTCCTCGCAATAACCCTCCTAGTCTTCGGAGAAGCCGGTAGGATCTTTGTAAGAACCTATGAACCCCTTGTAGGAGGGGTATATGGTATGAGCGGTATTCCGAACCCTCTGAACTGGCTTAGAGATAGGGCTACAGCTCTTCTACTATACTCTCTAATAGTGCTTATAATAGCCATAGTATTCTTCATAGTTATCGAGAGGATCTCCAACTCCCCATTCGGCAGGGTTATGAAGGCTGTGAGGGATGATGAGCTAGCAGCATCGACCCTCGGCAAGAACGTTGCCATGGCTAGGGGCTGGGTTCTCTTCATATCCTCATCGATGGCGGGGGCTGCGGGATCTCTATTCACATTCTACACACAATCGATCTTCCCAGACGATTATATACCACCTGTAACATTCTATGTGATATCAATGGTTCTCCTAGGAGGTGCTGGGAATAATGTAGGCACAATCCTGGGAGCGATATTCCTCAGCCTCCTAGATAGATTCACACAGGCATCATTCCTAGCCCTACTAGGGGTTACAGTATCTTTTGACATAAGCTTCATAAGATATGCAATAACAGGACTGATAATGATCCTAGTAATAGGCTTTAGACCCCAGGGCATCATACCAGAGGGTGTGGTTAAAACACCACTCTATAGCATAATCAGAAAAAGACTATATAGCGGTAATAAAGAGCAAAGAGGATCTCAAGGCTGAATAGATAACAGCGTTGAATCTCAGAGCATAACCTCTATAAGCTCGATATATAGATATATTATTTGGGCGGGGGTGCCCGAGCCAGGTCAAAGGGGTCGGGCTTAGGACCCGATGGCGTAGGCCTGCGTGGGTTCAAATCCCACCCCCCGCACCACCTCATATGCTTAAGGCAAAATTCTATTCTCTATTTATTAAGCATCTTAGCCCACGCTAGGGCCTAGATCCAAGGGGGATTAGATTTTCCATCGATACCCTTTTAGCCAGCATCTCGGCTTTCCTCATTTCCTCTAGAAGCTCTTCACTGCCTATGAAGAGATATATTTTCACGAGCTCTTTAAAGCTATATGATGTTGTAAATATAGCGTGAAGGATCATCCCTATAAGCCCTAGAAACCCTGATATCGTTGAGGCCTTATCTAGATGTCTCTGCGATTTTATCTGTAGATATGAGGCTAGAGCGATGGAGGATATCAATGGGAGTAAAAGAGGTAGGGGGTTTAGATCCTTGATAGCGATTATCATGATCAGTATTAGGAGTGCTAGAGGAGCGCTCCAGCTAAGGAGATCCGGTGGGATTAGAAGGCCAATATATATAGATCCTTGGACTAGACCCTCAACCCTAGCCCTCTGCCATGATATAACCTCTCTAAAGCTTCTAGGCATATCTATATATACAACGGCCTCCTCATCTATACAATATCTAGGCCTCGAACCCCCCCTCCCAGATCTCCTGAGTAGCTGGAAGGTGAATATATAGTCATCGGATCTCTTAGATGGTGGATAAGATGCAAGATCATAGATACCGATCTTAACAGCCATGTTGTTACCAGGAGCGTGTTTAGATCCCACAAGCCTTGGGAAGAGGTTGTGGAACGAGTGATACCAGTAGAACATCTCTGCCCATATGCTCCCCCTAATAACCACAGACCTCCCCGATGCCACATCACAGCCCTTCTCAAGTAATCCGAGAAGCCGGTCTACATAGTCCTTGGAATATATGTTTTCTGAGTCACCCCAGATCACATATCTATACCCAATAGATCTGAGGGTCTCTATAATCTCTATCCTCGCAGGACCAGTACCCCCTTTGACCCTCTGCTCCAACCAATATATACAGGGTATCTTCAAGCCAGCCTTAGAGGCGACAGAGAACGATGAGTCGGTGCTCCCCCCATCAACTATATATATATCGAAACATACACATGGGGGGCAGCTCTGCCTATACAAGCTCTCAAGAACCCTTTCAAGACCGTCTGCATTGTTTTTATTTAGAATAACTACTGCTGTATCCGGCCTTTCTATCTATAAGCCCCGCACCACTAATAAGCTATAGAAAATTTAAGCTGGATACTAAATAAACCCAGATCCTTTATAATAGCTACTAAGCAGTCACACCCTCAAGCTATGATGGCTTTACTTATATGAAGATTAACATTGATCCAGCAGAGATGCGATAAAACAAGACCTCTAAGACTGCTTTTGATTGTAGAATGATGACTAATAATAGTTATAGGCTTTTTATATGTTGAAAGGGCTTTGTGGAACTAGCGTAGAGTTATGGTGAGTTATATAGAACTATCTGTGCGTGTTTGATCCCTCCAAACTCTATAACGCTCTCTCTAGTTGTGAGGCCTCTCTTTATTGCGGCTTCAACTATTCTATTGCCTATTAGATTGGCTTGTGTGGAGCTAGCTATTGTGTTCATGGCTTCTTCTAGATCCATTAGCTCGCCTCCATAGAATGGCTCATCGATCTTTATCCTCACACCCCTCTCAGAATCTATTATGATCCTGCCGAAAAGCTCCTCATCACATACACTCACGATCACTTCACCAGAGACCTCGAAGATCTTTACTCTGAAGAGCCCTGCCATCTATATCGCCTCAACGGTTGATTCGGCTCCACAGGCTAAGCACTTTATAATCCATATCTTACCCTTTTTACTCATATCAGTATCTATCGAGCCGCACGTTGGGCATCTAACGTATGTCTGTATAAACCTCCTATATAGATCTTGGAGGCTTCTCTTAGAGACCTTACCATAGATTTCAAGGGCTCCTGAGGGGTTTATAGCGCCTGAGAGTGCAGAGCCTTTCAATAGATATCTAGCTATTATCCTGGGGTTCCTATTGATCCTCTGGGATATCTGCTGGAGATTCTTAATAACTGTTTTATTCCCAACATAGTCTACATCGAGATCCGGCAGATCTATTGGCCTCGCCTCCCTATTGAACTGAAGCCTTGAATAGGCCCTCTCAAGCAGTCTCTCATAGTCCTCTAGTATCGACATATAGCCTCCCACCTATCATCTGTATGGAGCAATATATCTATCTAGCATGTTGGCAAGCTATATATTCAGAGATCTCTTTCTCTTAATCCTCTTCATATACCTAAACGTGGGCTCATAGACAGCTACAAAGAGTAGGAGGAGTATAATAGTAGTTAGATCTGGGAAGAAAAACGCTATTATAACCCATGCTAGCGCGTAGATAAGCTTCTTATTCCTGAAGATCTCAGAATCAGGATCTATGAAACCCAGCTCAGTACCCATGAGAAGCACCACTGGAACTACAAATATTGCCACGGTACCCATCATAGCTGTTAGAAGATCGCTTACAAAACCCTGAAGCGTTATCCAGGGCTCCGCACCTGCCGCAGCGCTCCAATATAGACCAGCCCTTATAACTGTATATGCTGTTATGAAGAACCCTGCAAGCATCCCACCAGCTATGTAGAGGGATGAAAGCGCAATATACTTTCTAACGATCTTCTTCTCATGCTCATAGAGCCCCGGCCATACGAAGGCAACTATATGATATATGATATAGGGGAGCACAGTTATCACAGCCAAGATGAGTGAGACCTGGAGAACTGTGGTGAATACAGAGCCCACAGAACCTGCTATAAGCTTAGCCTCTGGAGGAAGTATATATTGCCTGCTATATTTTATAAAGAGAGTCGCTAGGCTCTCATAACCCCCGCCTGCTGAGAAGTTAGCTGAGAATATTAGATGTGGATCCCTAATAACGCTAGCTATTATACCAACAATACCCTCGCCACCAAACATATCGGCAATATTTATAGGGGCTATATATATAGCTACAGCAATGCCAAGAGCTATTAAGATCTTAAATAGCCTTGACCTCAACTCCTCAAGATGCTCTGTTAAAGGCATCTCTCTATCCTCAGACAAGAGGAGGCTCCTACAATATAGTTTATCCACGAGATATTAAAGGAAAGATAGTGCTGTACATCCATAAATTATTTATATTATGTTGAATAAGTGGTAAATATATATTGGCTAATTATAATTAATCTATGGGTATAGATATGAGAGCTATATTGATAATATGTATATTACTAGCCATAGGCTTAATAGTAGCTGTGAGCACCGGCTACTATATGAGAACTACCCAAGCAACATACTGGGTTCACGCATCCCTAGGAATAGCTGGAATAGCCGTTGTCGCTTATCTAACATACGAAGCGTTTTTCAGGGCACAGCTACCCGTGCTCAAGATACTAGCATCTATAGTTCTTATACTAGCACTAATCCAGGTGATCACAGGGGTTATCACAGCCCCCGAGATCCACGGGGTACTGGGGCCAGCAATGCTAGTGCTTGCATCGATAACTGGATATGCGGGATATAGAAGCTCAAAAGCCTTGAGAGCTGAGAGAAGCCGGAAGCCATAGCTGATCTCCAAGCTCTCCTAGAATATTTCCACAATCCTATAATCCCATAGCAACCACGATGGCTCCTCTCCATCTAGGGGACGGGTTTTAGCTGTAATTATATTATTTATAAGGCTTAGAATGTGTCACATGGTATGACTTACTAGTGGATCTATATGGAGCTTTTTAGACACCATACATATATATCTAGGGAATGTATTGTCCGAATGGTCTCCCCTGATATGGTTTGATGGAAAGTTCATACCCTTTGAGGATGCGAAGATCCATGTGATGACCTACTCCCTACACTATGGTGTAGGTGTTTTTGAGGGGATAAGGGCCTATAGGACATATGATGGTAGAACAGCTATTTTTAGATTGAGGGAGCATATAAGGAGGTTCTTCGACTCCGCAAAGATCTACAAGCTCGAGATACCCTTCTCAGAAGAAGATCTTATAGAGGCTATAAAAGAGCTTGTAAGGAGAAGCGGTTTCGACGAAGCCTATATACGGCCAATAGCATTTATAAATATAAGGAAGCTTGGGGTAAAACCAACAACTAGGAGAGCATCCGTTGCTATAGGCCTTGTGAGATGGGGTAAATATCTTGGCAAGGCATACTACGAGGGTGCGAGGGTTACAGTTAGCCCATGGAGGAGGATTCCTCCGAACGCGCTTCCATTAAATGCCAAGGCTATTGGCCAGTATCTCAATAGCTATCTAGCAGCCTCAGATGCAGATATAAAGGGCTTTGACGAAGCTATAATGCTGGATACAAGAGGCTTTGTCAGCGAAGGCCCCGGAGAGAATATCTTTATAGTTAAAAACGGAAGCGTATATACACCCCCGCTATATGCCTCAGTCCTTCCAGGAGTTACTAGAGAGACCGTAATGAAGATCCTCGAGGAAGAGTTAGAGGTAGAGGTTACAGAAAGAGATATAGCATTGGGAGAGCTCCTAACAGCTGACGAGGCATTCTTCACAGGAACAGCTGCTGAGATAACACCCATAGTGGAGGTCGACGGTATAAAGATAGGAAGCGGAAGGCCAGGGCCTCTAACAAGAAAGCTCCAATCACTATATGAAGATATTGTGAGAGGGAAGATCGATAAGTATAGGGAGTGGCTAACATATGTATAGTCTAACACCCGCTAGAGCTTTTACAACTGAAGCCCCTTTCAAGATAGGGGAAAATGTTAGCTGGCGATGTTATATCCAAAGATCTATATGTTTTTATCCCTACACATTAATTATAATATATAGTTAAACCAGAGCCACTATGAAGGTTTGGATTGGTTGGTAATAACACATTAAATAGATCTTCTAGCTTATCTCTAGCATTCTCCTAACTGGCTTGACTATTATTTTCTATATATATTTCCTAGATCATAACTAGGTTTGGGTTATATGGAGGTGATGGTTTGGCGGACTTCGATGTAGATCTATTAGATCTTATAGATCCCTTTGTACCAGCTGTTAGCCTTGAGGCGAAGGTGTGGGAGGTTGCTATTAAGATGAGCAGGGTTAGAAGGTACTGTGCCATATTATTTAACAAGGATCCCTCTGGAGATATCGGCTTATATGTTACTGTTAAGAGAATAGCGAGAGAGATCTTCGAGTTATCTGAAGAGGGTATAGTCCTTGTTGAAAGGGGTAAGATCTCCTGGGCGTTGGATAGAAGGGCATCTGATATATCTATGAAGATACCCTCTGTTAAGACCACCTCAAGATCTATTGATGTTGTTGATGGCATCTATAGCGGTGAATGTATAGCCATTTTGAGCGAGAGAGGAGATCCTCTCGGGATAGTTTCAGAGGATAGCCTGATAAGGCTTCTTTTAAAAGCTATACCAGAGGATCTAAGGGCTTCTGAGATAGCATCTAAACCAGTTGAAATTATAGATCTCGAGGCCCCACTTCTAGAAGCCATAGGGATCATGATCCAGAGGGGCTTTAGAAGACTTGTTATAACAAGCGGTAATAGGGTGATTGGTGTTATAACGATGCTAGATATAATCCACAAGGTTTCGGAAGCCCATATCAGAGGCGATCCCGAGGCTATGTTAGTTGGGAGCGGGATCTCCATAATAGGCTATGAAGAACCTATATTCGTTTCAGAGGATACAACTGTGGTTTCACTTGCAAAGAAACTCTTAAACACTAAATCTAAATGCGTCTTAGTTGGGGATATGGAGAACCTCATAGGGATCATTACAGAGAAGGACTTGATAAGAGTTATCAGAGAAAATATATCCCAGCTCTAACTATCTCCTCATATTAAAGGGAAAGGGCTTATAGTTATAGCCTTCTCCCTACCCTGAAGGGCGGGGCTTTCAGTTGTAATGCTTATGAGAGCATAAAATGATAAAAAGAGGTGGCAATAGAAAACCAACTCAGGCTAATAAGATCATGTGCAGAAGTGATAGAGAACTATCTCTCTAGATATAACCTATTAGCTCTCCAGAGGAAACACCTTGGTAATCCGCTTAAGATGATGCAGGAAAACATATGCGAGGCCGTGGCTAAAGAGCTAACATATATAGAGAGCTCTGGATGCCTGAGATACATTAAGATCGACTATGGCTTTTTATCGGAAGTCTGCAGATCCCAGAGGCTCTTAAAGGATGCTGAACAGAAGCTTCTAGAGGCTCTCTCAGAGGTAAAAAGATCCTCAGAGATCTGTAGAACTATGCAGGAGACTCCTGAGCATATGAGGGAGGAGCTATATGGCCAGATATACTTAGGAGTTAAAAGGGCTATCGAGCGGTTAGAGGAGTGTCTAAAAATTGCTAGAGACGCTATATTGCCTCTAAGAAGAACAGCTATGGGTTTCTCAGCAGCTCTAATTCTCCTAAGCACATCAAGCCTGATCTTAATTCCGCAGGATCTCTTAATCATTGCTATGCTTATATCTATAGCTCTTTTCTCAGCCCTCAACATTGCTATAACATATATAGAGCCTAGGGTATCAATTACACTAACGCTAATACTATGTCTAACGCTCTTAGCCAGTAACATCTTAATAGGCGATATAACAAAGATATATGCCTCAGCAGCAATACTCGCAATACTCATACTAGATCTAATAATCCTAGCAATAAAGATCTAAACCAAGCTGATAGCTGACATAGCTAGCGCTTTAAAGATCAGAGAAGCACAATCTATAAACCGTGCTAAGTGATACGCTATGAAGTCCTGACCTCTAGGGCTTATCAGCTTATCTGCTTTGGTTGCAAGATGTTCCAGGGATACGCTATTCTATTTTGATCTCCTTTCCTACCTCTTCCTTCCTCAGCTTCTTTAGCTTCACCTCTAGAACACCGTTCTTATAGTTAGCCTTAGCACTATCTACATCTACCTCTGCTGGGAGCTCAACCTCTTTGTAGTATTTCCTACCATCTCTAGCCTCTATCACCAGTTTTCTGCCAATGGCCCTCACCTTGATCCTATCCTTTTCCACACCAGGCATTTCGGCTATAACTGTTATAGATTCCGAGTCTTCATAGATATCTACCAGAGGCTCCATCTCCTCAGAATATCTAAGCTCCCTGATCTGTGCACCCTCTCTAATAGGCTGTCTCCTCACATTCCCAAACTTCTCAACCCTTGGAACACCATCAGGGCCTATCGTTATTCTAAAGCCATATACAAAATGCCTAGGCCCTCCCTGCCTCTCCAGCTCTTCTGACAACTCCCTTATCTCTGACATAAGCCTTCTCTGTATATCTGATAGCTCATCAAACAACTCCCTATCCAGTTCTCTTATAAGCTCGTCAAATATATCGAATATAGATCTCCTTCTCCTCATCCCTTACACCCAGATATATATGGTTGTTAAAGCTAATATTTCATCAAACTAGAGCCGCCCCTTTTAAAGTTGGGATAGCTATTTCTTCTATGCTCTCCTCGCTATATATATACCAGCTAGTATTAGGAGAAGCCCTAGCACTTGGTGGAACTCTGGGATCTCGCCTGCTACCGGAATTGCTATTATATATGCTGCTGCGGGCACCATATATACTATAGATGATGCAATCCCTATGGATCTCTTTACAACTGAAAGCCTCGTCTTTTAGGGCGGGGATGCTGCTAATGCTTATAAGCTTGATGCTAGTATTATAGCTAGATGATGAGGTAGTGATGAGCATATGGCAGCAAAACCCCCAGATGATATGAGAGAGATGGGGGGCTAACAACCATATCCCCGAGTCCCGCGTTATGCGGGATAGGGGTAACACGCCCAAGACCGGGCGCAGGGCTAAACCCAGGAGAACTGGGATGATCTACTATAGAATTGAAAGGCAACTGTATAGACCATAGCAGCGATTGGGAGACCTGAGAGGTTTTGAAGAGACGTTAGAGCTACTATGTCGAGAGATACCCTTGAAGAGATAACAGATGCTATTGCAAATAGTATTGATGCTATGAGGGATAGCATAACCCCTAGAGTGTTTAGGCTAGATGGCGCGTATATCAATAGAACACCGCTAAAAGCTACCAGAGAGCCTATAACAACCCCACCTCTAACCCTTTGAAAACCCATTAACGATGATATGAGGAGCATGAGAAGAGGATATGTATATACGATCGCAGATACAGGGCCAGAGGGAATATATTCCAAAGCATAGTACATAGCCACGACAAAACCGGTGTTGAAGAAGCCAGCTAGGAGCCCCAAAAAGATATCAGATCTAGGGGTTTTGACCATATAATCCCAGATCCTGAGAATACTTATAAGCGATGTTAGCGAAGCTATGATATATCTCCCAAGGAGAATCAACGATGGATTCCCACTAACCCTGATCACAGGATAAGTAGATCCCCAGAAAATAGCTAGAGCAACAGCTAATAACAAATCACTGGGCATCACATTAGCCCTCAAACCATCGCTACCTCATGAATACATTATTACGGAGTTAAAGGCTCTCCATGATATAGAAGCGATATCAATAAAATATTCTGAGCTCCTCCACACCATGAAGGGCGGGGCTTTCAGTTGTAATACTTGATCAGCTATCCATGATAAATCGAATTTCAAATCCGCTTTTTAGGGCAGGGTTATGTTTTAGATTTCTTCATATGGTATTTCATATCTCTATATTTTCTTTGCATTACCAAGATCTATTTTTATTCTCACTAGCCTCATGATGCTTGGGAATGGGTGTTATTCTCTACTTATCTTCTTCATTTCATCTATATATCTAGCTCCGTAGAGTCTTGCCATGGGAAGGGGGATCGCCTCTGGATTAACCACTATATCGATCACAACCGGCCTGTCCTTAGCAAGGCTGGCTGCATCTTCTATACCTCTTCTAAGCTCCTTTCTATCCTCTATCCTCACACCATGGGCTCCTAGGGATCTGGCTAGCTCGCTGAAACTGATGTTAGGAAGCTTATATGTGAATTCAGTTCCATACTCAGCCTTCTCATAGATCCTCAACACTCTATAGGATGAGTCATTAAACACCACGATAATCACTGGAATCCTATATCTAACAGCTGTTACAACCTCTAGCCCCGTCATTAGAAAGCCTCCATCGCCGACCAAGCCCACCACTTCTCGCTCTTTTTCCGCTAGCTTCGCAGCTATAGCACCGGGAACACCTATCCCCATTGATGCATAGCTAGTAGTTGTTATATAGGTTCTCGGCTTATATATGGGCATTGTGAATGTCTCGATCCTATGGGCTCCAACATCGCATACAAATATTGTGTCCTCGCTAAATATCTCTCTAAGTGCTTTAACAACCTCCCAAGGCTCGATCATATGCCCCCTAGGTTTTGGAAGATCCTGTTTATAGGATATCCATAGTTTCTTAAGAAGCTCCGCACTACCCCTGCCAAATCTACCTCCAACCCTCTCCCTAGCCCTTATAATCGCCTTCCTTAGAAACGCAGCAGCATCTGATACTATGGCTAGAGATGGTTTGAAGACCCTTCCAAACTCATCCTCAGAGACATTTATATGGATCAGCTCTCCTCCAACTTTCATAGAATATCTACCAGTACCCATCTGGCTAAACCTAACACCTATAGCTAGAACTAGATCTGCTTTTTCTAAGAGCTCCTCAGCAACAGGATCTCCCATCTTACCTGCAGCAATACCGCCATAGAGCGGGTGATCCGGTCTAATTACACCCTTGCCCATCACAGTCGTGCATACAGGGATATCCAGAAGCTCTGCAAACTCCACGAGCTCACGCTCAGCCCCAGAGATAGATATTCCTCTCCCTGCAAGTATTACTGGCCTCTCAGATCTTAAGATCCTCTTGATAACCTCATCAACATCAGCATCGCTGGGCACAGGTCTTGAGACAGGGATCTTTAAATGGCTATAGTCCTCTACATTCTCACGCAACACATCAGCAGGAATCTCTATATATACAGGCCCTGGCCTTCCAGATAGAGCTGTTGTGAAAGCCTTAGAAACTATGTTGCCAGCCTCGGCAGGTTTTGTTACTCTGTAGCATCTCTTGGTTATGGATCTAAAGACCTCTATCTGATCGGTATCATTCGGAAAAGCATGGATCGCATTTCTATAGGCAAGATCTCTAGGAGGCGTGGTAGCTATCACAACCAGAGGATCCGACTCGACATAGGCCATAGCAACAGGGTTTACAGCCCCTAGAACGCCAGGCCCACCGGTAAATACACATAGACCAGGAGATCTCTTTACTCTAGAATATACAAGCCCCATAAAGCCGGCTCCAGGCTCATAGGAAGCATTAATAGATCTAGGCCTACCCCTCGTCTCAGAGTCTACTATAAACCCCGTGATCTGCTCTGCATATACCGTGAAATAATACTCTATATCTTCAGCAACGAGCGACTCTACAATCGCCTCGCTAACCCTCATATTGAAACCCTCTATACACTTTGTTAGGGGAAATATAGCTGTGATAAATATATAAATTAGTCTTAATTGTTTTTAATTTTGTGTGGGGCTTGGGAGGTTTGGTTTCAAAGGTAACAATCTATGTGATTCTCTCCATAGTGGTGATAGTCGCGGCAATAGCCTCATATATGATCTATAACTATCCACAAAACCCGCTGACCTCTCAGAGTACACATCCTAAGAGGTATAGTATTATAATTGGTTCTGGAACAATAGGTGGCGTGTACTACTACTACGGAGCTGCCATAGCTGGGATAATATCGAACTATACATCTATATCAGCTACAAGTATCGAGACGGGTGGAAGCTTCTATAACCTGCAGCTTATAAGAGATAAGACCGATCTTGAAAAGGGAGTTATATATTGTGGAACATCTATGTTAGATGCAGCGTATCTAGCATATGCTGGGAAGCACGAGTGGTTCTCCGGTAAACCAGCCCCAATAGCTATTCTCTGGGCTATGTATCCAAATATTCTGCATATCGTAACCACTACAGATACTGGTATAAAGACCATAGATGATCTAAGGGGTAAGAGGGTATCAACCCTGAATCCTGGGAGCGTAACTGAATATGTGGCTCTACAGCTTTTAAAGGTCGTTGGCATAGATCCTTCGAAAGATCTTGCTAAATGGGAGAGGCTAGGAGCTGCTGAAAGCGCCAACGCGCTAAGAGATGGTGCTATAGATGCATATTTCTGGGTAGGAGGTGTTCCAACTGGATCTGTGCTTGAGCTTGCTAAATCCCTCGCGGCTAGAGGCAAGCAGATATATTTAGTTCCAGTGAATGAGTCTATTATTAGAGCTTATGCATCACAATACGCCCCAGGGGTTGTAGTGAGCGGTGTAATACCCAAAGAAGTATATGGAACTGCTGCAGATACGCCAACACTGGTTATTTGGAATGTCTTCGTTTGTCACAGAGACGCCCCAGCTGAGGTTATATATTCCATAACAAAAGCTGTCTTCGAGCATCTAGATTTCCTTCACAAATCTGTTGCAGCAGCAAGAGACACAAACCTCGATAACGCATTGAAATTCTATGGAGGTATGATACCCTATCATGAGGGTGCGCTGAAATATTATAAGGAGAAGGGGCTGTTGAAAGGCTAGTTAGAGATTTGATCCCTATCTAGGAGGTGTTGCCCAGACACTTTGTTGATCTTTTATATTTCTATGATAAAATATCTTTTTATTCTATAGCTTCTCTTAGATATGCGATTGCTCCTGGCATTGAGGGTCTTAGCCTCTCTATTATAGCTAGTATATCTATCAGAATTGTTGCTAGGGTCCACATCGCTACTACATAGATCATGGGTTCCGGCGATATGGCTATTAACATGGTATAGGATCCCGTGGCTGTTCTCATGACTATCGGTTTTCCATAGACTATATATAGATATGCTATGAGACCTAGGATCTTTATCAGTGCGTTGATGACAAAGCTGAATATAGTTCCCCTCGTAATACTTGCGAGTATCCCTAGGGATAGGAAGAAGCCTGCTAGTGGGATATCTATGTGTATATCGCCTCTTACGCTGCTAGCTCCCAACAGCCTGTGGATCTGGGGTATGATTACTATGTACACAATATAGTATATCAAGCCTATTAAGGCTCCCACCGCAATATCCCCTTTTCTATCCATGTTGCCCACACCCCCTCACAACTATGTGTGCAGGGTAGAGATTGCCCAGCATCGCCGCTATATTGATCTCTACAGCGCTTGGATCTAACGCCTCACCCTTTATACTGACCCTCAAAGTTGCATTTCTATCCCTCGAAAGCAGATCTTGACTCTTCCAGGCAACAGTCTCTCCACCATATCGTATAGATATGTTTATATCAGTAATCGCAATAGATCCTCGATACCATGCCTCCACACTAATCAAATTAATATCCTGTTGCCTTGATATGCCGCATATAACACCTATAGCCAGAGGATCCTCTATCAACTCTATCGAAAGCACAGCTATGGGGATCAAACCCACGAGGGCTACACCACCAACCGATAATGCTAGAACAGCGTTTAGAAACCCCCTCAACCGCCGCCCCTCATAAGCTCGACAGCATTTCTAAGAACTATAGAGCCAACCCACACAGCTATCCCCAGAAACGCTAGCCTAGATGCCAGCGATATAAGGTTGAAGCTTGCCTCTACGAGGGCGTCGCTGAGCGTCCCGCCCTGCCTTGGTATGAGTGGTTCAAATGTGAAGAAAAAGATCAGGGCTATTATAAAGGGGGTTATAAGTAGAGCTAGCCCCAGGGACATGAGGAGGGAAGCAGATCTACCCCTTCTAGCTGGTCTAGTCTCTACCTTCTCCCCCATAAATATCCCCAGAGTATCCTCTTAGGAAGAATATATAGGGCAGGATCCTAGTTTCATTAGACTTCAACTTCTCCGCCTCATCACCCCCTGTTCTACCTTCCATGCCCTTCTTTCGGGAGCTCACCTCTCTCGATAGGAGGCTTTATAGAAGTCCTTCCTCTCTCTAGCAGCTAATCATAGAGTCCACATTAGCCTCAATTTTAGGATAGTTGCTATAAGGAACACGAGCCTCTGCACATTAAAGGTGTGAATGCTATCAACAAACATAGACCATTATAAAACCTAAAACAGCGGTTGTAGGCGCTTGTATTCCAGCCTCTTTTTATCTCTCGAATTGGGTTCTCAGTAAAACCCGCCTTCATCACCTCTCAGAGATCGAGGGCCTCATCCCAATATATATCCTAGCGAGTGGGTTTTATAAGTAGATGGGGGCTATGAAGATAGTGCCTATAGCTGAGGAGAGCCTAGGGGTTAGATCTGTTGCTATGTATGTTGAAACAGATGATCTTAGGATCTTACTGGATCCGGGGATCAGCCTTGCACCGAGGAGGTTTGGATTGCCACCGCATCCTAGGGAGATTAGAAGGGTTGAGGAGCTTAGAGGGGTTATGAGCACATATATATCTAAGTCCTTCTATATATTTATAAGCCATTACCATAGAGATCACTTTACAGTGCCCTATGAGAGCATCTATATGGGGACCAAGAGAGATACATATGTAGATGTATATAGAGGCAAGATTGTTCTTATGAAATCACCCAGAGATCTTAATTATAGCCAGAGGATGAGGTGCCACGGGCTTTTAAAGGCGATCAAGGGTATTGTGGGTAGGGTTGTGGAGGCTGATGGGATCAACATGGAGATCGGATCTACGAGGATCTCGATCTCTGAGTCCCTGCCCCATGGTCCCGAGGGATCTAGGACTGGGAGGGTTATTGCTATAACTATAGATGATGGTGATCAGAGGCTCACATTTATGCCAGATGTGCAGGGGCCTATATCTGAGAGGGCTGTTAGATATGTCCTCAGCATGAGACCATCGATCCTAGTTGTTGGGGGACCCCCGCTATATCTAACCCATGTATTCTCCCAAGAGGATATAGATGCTGGTGTTAGAGGGCTTATAAAGATCATTAACGGTGCTCAGCCAAGGATTATGCTTATAACCCACCACACGCTGAGAAGCCTCGGCTGGAGAAACAGCCTCTCAGAGGTATTCTCAATAGCCTCTACAAAGGGTGTGGAGATCCTGACATACGCTCAGATGGCTGGTAAGGAAGAGGATCTGCTGGAGGCTAGGAGGAGAGAGCTCTTTGAAACAGAGCCCCCACCCGAGGACTATATAGAGCTATTTAAGGGTGAAAAGGGTGAGGAGGATTGAGCCTCTCTAAATGCGATGAATACTATAGATTATATGGAAACATAGATGGAATAATCCTCTCTATAGTTGCTGAGAAGCCGAGGCTGAGCTTTGACAGGCTTAGAGACGAGCTTGAGAAGAGAGGAATATATATGGATGGGCGGTGTTTAAGGAAGATATTAGCCGGGCTTATAAGGAGCGGAAGGATCCATAAGATCCCGGATCAGACATCTAGGAAACTACTACTATCACCACCCAACAGCGGTTAGGGCTTGCATAGCATATAATAATATGACATGGCCTCCGGAGGTTTTAGAGAGGCGTTAGAGCATGTCGATAAAGAGACTCGCCATAGCATCTATAACGCTTTTAGCCCTATCCCTACTACTAATCCCTGTTTCCTACACACCTATAAAGATTGAGAAGAATATAGATGCTATAATAAATATAGATAGCAATATATCTGGATATCTAGAGCAAATCACAGGTTTAGAGGGAGGAGTTAAATATGTTGAGACCATAGATCTATATGTTAATCTAAGCTGCTACAGAGGAACCACCATGAAGATCTACTATGGGAGGGTAGGCGAGGCAATATATATAAGCCCTGGAACAACTATAAAGATCCCTGTGAATGATACGAATAACTATTTATATGTGGAGGGGGTTCCACGGTGCTCTATGAGATTATGGGGCTATATAGAATACCAGGTATATAGATATCTATGGGTTTCCGCACTATCATTCATCCTAGGCCTGTCCGGCGGGATCATACTTCTTAGAATAGTAATAACAGATCTATCTAGGAGACTTAACCAGCATTAGGATCCAATATCTAAGCGGGATCCCCATAGAAACAGGCTGTAAACTTATTATGTATTTGGGGAGAGGTTTATAGCTACATAAATATTAATTCTTATTGAAGCTTTTATAAGCCTTTTTATAAATATTACTGGTGTTTATTGATGGGTAGCCGGGTGCTAGGTGCAATAGCCCTGTTGATCCTGGCTCTAGCTATGTATATACCGAGAGGTGTTGAGGCCCAAGCCCTGGCCGAGCCAAGCGTAATAGCTGTGGATCTAGATAAGAGAACTGTGTATAGGGGCTACCAGTGGGTCGAGGTAACAGCATATATATACATACCCCCAGGAGGATCTATAGTCTCTCTAAGCGGCGTTGCGAATCTATCAGCCGGCATAACCACTATAACACCTCTAGCCTGGGTACAGCCTGTATCCCCTGTGACCAAGGTTGTGGGTAATGTTAGCTATAGCATTAGCAATCTACTAACAGCAAGGATCCATATACCCTATGGAGCTATCGCCGGTAGGGGTGAGCTCGTAGTCTCTATATCCCTCGTAGCTAGGGTTGGCAATACAACCTACACACCTAGCTATGTATTTAGGTTCCCTATAACCATATTAGATCACACACCTGTCGAGAGGACAAGGACTGAGGCTCAGATCAGGCTTGAGAATGCCAGGACAGTATTATCGCTTTTAGAAGCTGTAAGCGGTGTATCGATGCCCGATCTCAAGGCTATGCTGGACAATCTAAGTGCTAGGTTTGACAGGGCTGATGTGCTCCTCTACGAGGAGGGCGATGTGGATAGGGCTCTCAGCATGTATGGAGATGTGATCAGAGATAGCACTGGTATAGTATCACAGGCTATAGCGCTATTCCTCTCTAAGCAGAGGGAATCCAGCTTAGCCCTCGAGTCAAGACTATCTAGGATAGAGGCTAACATCTCATCATCTATAGCAAGGATATCAGCTCTAGAGAGATCTGTTGCATCAGCTGCAGAGGCTATAAGGACTAATGAGGCTTCTATTAGAAGCCTTGCCTCGGCCTTAGCTAACTATAGCAACACGATCAACACCTATCTATCAACGCTCGATAAAAGCATAATAGATACAAACAGAAAGATCGATACTCTAGCCCAGACAATCAACGCAGCTATAGGCAACATGAGCACTGGTATAAACAATAGGCTCAATAGCCTCAGCTCAGCCCTCTCACAGGTACAGCTAGCAATAGTGGTTGTAGCGGTTATGATGCTCATAAGCATAGCTATAGTAGGGATACTGAGGAGAGGATAGGGATTACATATAAAATTAGGCATAAAAATAAATAATTTTTTAAATGCTATGCTAAAAAGTTTATACAGATATGCTTATTAACCTTTAAAAACAATCCATAGGGGATATCTATGGTAGGTTTTGACAGGTTAGCATCTAGATATGGATCTATAGCGATATTAGCTATAATGCTGTTAAGCTTAGCAGCATCTCTAACAATATCTACAAGCGCTCAGACAGCAGCAAAAGATCCCAGAGTAGGGCCCTATATAGATAGGATAACAATGCCTGTCCAGAGAGACTATAGCGTCAGGCTTCTAGCCTTTGAGGCTAACGAATTCGATATCCTAGGGGTGCTCCCTAGAGATCTCGAGAGAATTAGAACAAATAGGCCTGATGCCCATATCATATTCACTATAAGCATAACCTCTCTTGGAGCTCTACACTTTAACGTAGAGCTATGGCCTGTTAAATATCCAGAGGTTAGGAAGGCCCTTGCAATGGTGACAAATAGAGATGAGATAATATCCAAGTCACCCCTCCAGGGTATAGCTATTAAGGATAGCTATATAGTGCCACCAACATATGGCAAGTGGGTCAACCCAGCAACGGATTTTGAGAAGCTATATCCATATAACCCTGATGCGGCAAGGAGACTTCTCTCAACGATATTCCAGCCATGCCCAGATAATCCAAAGTTCTGGTGTGATCCTAAAGAGGGTATGAAGCCTGTCGAGATAGAGATACTCTCGCTGCCGGAGGCCACCTCTCCTGTATATTGGTGGGAGGCCCAGTATTGGAAGGCCCAGGCAGAGAATATAGGGATTAGAGTTAAGATCACCCCTGTAAGCAGTAGGGAGCTGGATGCCAGGACATCTGCGGGCACGGCCCAGGCATGGGTGATCGGCTGGTCATTCGGAAGATTCCCGCTATTTATGTACTACTTCTGGCATAGCAGAGAGATAAGGCCTGGAGGTTGGAATGAGTGGAGAGTGAGGAATGCTACTTTGGATGATATACTTGATAAGTTCTACTATGCTCAATCGGTGGATGAGGCTATCCAGTGGGCTTACAAGGCTCAGGAGATACTAACCGATATAATACCCTGGATACCCGTATACACTGGCGTGACTATAAATGCTTTTAACGGTGCTATAGACAAGGACTCAATTCTCCTAGCATATGCACCGCCGCTCAAGGATCCCGTTGGCTTCAGCTACTTCTGGTGGAACACCGTGAGGTTTAAGGACAAGCCCTTTGGAGGTACTCTTAGATATTACTTCACAGTTGATATAACAACGCTTAACCCAACAGTATATCTATGGGCTAGCGAGGCAGACGCGATCTTCAGGGTATATACCTATGGATATGTAGTAAGGCCTGAGGACATCTATGCCGAGCCAAGGATCCCTGTTCTCTTCGAGAACTACAGCGTTGAGAAGGTAGTTGTTGATGGTAAGAATCTGACTAAGATAACTATTAAGCTGAGGGATGGGCTCACATGGCACGATGGCGTGCCTATAACAGCCTATGACTTTGAGTTTACTATAAGGAAGTTCGGTATGGAGCTCAAGACTAGAAGGGACTATGGCCCGTATATAGAGGCTCTATATAGGATTAATGTTGTTGATGATAGGACTATAGAGTTCTATCTAACACAATATGGATGGTCTGATCTATATACATTCACAGAGTATAGACCGCTTCCCAGACATATCTATGGCAAGCTCCAGAACCCACTCGACGATATAAGCCTACTGCCACACCCATCTATACCAGGCCTAACAGCAATGGTTGGTAGCGGTCCATTCGTGCTGATAAAGAGGGAAGTAGCATATGCAGAGCTTGTCTGGTACCCCGAGTACGCATATAGAGCTCCAGAGAGAATGCCTAGGGTAAGCATTGAGGGGCTACCAAGCCAGGTCGAGGCCGGCAAGCCATTAACCCTGAGGGTCAGAGCTCTAGACCCAACGGGAGCTGTATCCCCAGCTATAACCGTTACCGCTAGGCTTGTTGGGCCAGTAACCCTTGAGATCCCGTTGAGAAGCGTTGGCGGAGGAGTCTATGAGGCAGCACTACCAGCTCTCAGGGAAGGCGATTACAGGCTTGTGGTCGAGGCCGCAATGCCTGTTATGATATGGAAGGCTGTTGGAACAGCTACACAGAGCTTTAGAGTAGTTGGCGTTGGCTTGGGACCAGCTCCAACGCCCACTCCGGAGGCTAGACCTATAGAGATAAGTGTTGGTGGTGTCACAATAGCTATAACCTCACCACCGCCTGCAGGGTCTCCCACGGCTGCTGCGACACAGCCAAAGCTAGAGACGCCCAAGGTGGAGGCTAAGGAGCCTGAGCTTAGCTTCAGCTACGCAGCTATAGCTATAGCAGTGCTAAGCCTTGTAGTAGCAGGTGTTGGGGTTCTTCTTAGGAGAAGCTAGCTCTAGATCTATAAAAATATTTTTTATCAATACCATGATCTAGAGGGGGGTTTAGATGGGGCTTGCCTCATACCTAACCTCTAGGGGTCTCTCGATGTTAGGTGTTTTTGTAATCTCTATAATATTATATTTTATTCTCTTGAGAGTCATACCCATAGTCCTCTACGGTGGAAACCCCTTCGAGGCAAACCAGCTACAAGACCCTGTCCTAGCTGCTCTCAAAAGAACCCAGGAGGATCCCAGGTTCAGCGGTTGGATCGAGCAGACCGCGAAGGTGTTTGGACTTGACCAGCCTGTGTTGCCTAACCAACTACTTATATATTTAAGAAACGTATTTACATTCAACTTCGGCATATCAATATATTCAAATAGACCAGTTGCTGAGGAGATACTTATAAGGCTGCCATATACCCTGGCACTATATGTATTTGCAACAATAGTCCCCATAATAGTTGGCTACTACATAGGGGTTACCTCCACAAGATATAGGGGGAGGTTTATCGACACACTAATCACAATGTCCAGCATAATATCCTTCATACTCCCCTCATGGATCATAGCTATATTGATCTATTACTTCCTAGCATATGTCCCCAAAGCCTCGTGGGGCATAACGATATTTCCACTACCCGTTAGAACACCACCTACAACGGAGCTGAGCTGGGATTCCATAAAATACTGGCTATGGTATCTCTCACCCCTATATATATCCACGCTCTTAGCCTTCTTCGGATCTTGGTCTTACTTCTTCAGACAGCTCATGGTCTCAGAGCTTGGAAGAGACTATGTGATGACTGCAAGGGCTAAGGGTATGCCGGAGAGCGTTGTTATTAAGAAGGAGATAGCCCCTAATCTAAAGCCCCCGATAATAACTAGGCTAGCATATACCCTTCCAGGGATATTCGGAGGATCTATAATATTGGAGATCCTAGCCTCATGGCCAGGCGTGGCCTACTACTCATACCAGGCTTTTCAAAACTATGACTACACAGTGATCACAGCATTCCTAGTCATAGGCTCGATGCTCCTCGTGATATCACTCTTCATAGCAGATCTTCTAATAGCTCTACTAGACCCTAGGGTGAGGATTGAGGAGAGGAGGTGATCCCGTGGCTATAAGAGGCGGTATTCCGAGAACCATCAGCGAGATCCTAACCCCGATAATAAGGTATAAGAAGGGTCTAGCGGGGCTATCAATAATATTGTTCTATGTCCTACTAGGCATTGTAGGCCCCATGATCTCTAAATACGACCCGGTATATAGTGTTGGCCTAGCTGATAACGTCGCTCTCCCTGAGTGGTATGCTTCAATAATAGATCCCAAGCTACCCAGAAATATGGAGCTTAACTTCACATCCTGGAAACCTATACGTGAGTCTAGAGCAGGCGATGTAAGTGTTAATATAGAGAGAGATATGGATAAGCTGGTAATAATATTTCGTGGAAGGGGATCTGCTAATATTAGCATTGATAGTGAGAACCTCTATTTATACCCATATAAGCCTGCTAAGTCAATGCTGATAACATACTCGATCCAGGTGTCGAGCCTCGATAATAAGACCTCGTGGTACAATCTCCAACTATATATAATAAATCCTGATCTAATGGGGATGAACAAGACAGTAAGGCAGGGTGATGTAGTAGCTAATGTTCCTATGGGATACTATGCCTTCTATGATGAGGTTGGTTTTAAAGTAGCATCGCTATGGCCATATTCTAAAGAGATGAAATCCCTCTATAACCAGAGTATAAGGCTACCCTACTATATATATAATCCTAAGCAGGAGTATAGGCTCCCAGATTTTGTAAACCCGGTTAGCGAGCTACTCCTGGCAGAGAACACCAGGATTGGTATCAGGATAAACGCCTCCTACTACTGCAACCCAAGCGATTTCATCATGAGATGCGATTCCGAGGGTTTAAAAATAGTTATATACCCAATATACGTTAAGATCTATGGCCTTGCATTCGGCATTCTAGGCACTAATTACTTGGGAGCAGATGTGTGGACACAGTTCGTCAATGGTGCTAGAGCTGCAATCATCTTCGGCTTCGGCGTGGCCTCTGCAATAGTTCTAATAGGCCTCCTAGTAGGTGTGATAGCCGGGTACCACGGGGGTAGAAGAACAGATTATATATTGACATTCTTAACAGACGTCGTTTACTTCCTACCAGCACTCCCACTAATACTCGCAGTGGGTATAACATTTGGTAGAAGCATATACGCTATATTCGCAATAATAGTGCTCCTCTCATGGCCAGGCACGGCTAGGATAGTCAGGTCATGGACGCTAGCCCTTAGAAACGAACCCTATGTAGAGGCTGCCCAGGCCCTTGGATCCAGTGTCAGGAGGATAATAGCTAAGCATATAATACCCCATCTAACACCGCTAATAGTATATGCAATAGTACTAGATGTCCCTGCAGCAATATTCACAGAGGTAGCTATACAGCTTCTAGGCTTCGGAGACCCCGGCTTCCCCTCATGGGGTAAAATGCTTAACGAGGCATACTTCGGAGGAGCTATCACGAGTGGAGCATGGTGGTGGATCATGCCACCAATTGTTGGAATAACAACAATAGCACTTGGATTCGCCCTCCTAGGATTAGCGTTAGATGAGGTAGTCAATCCGAGGCTGAGGAGGAGGAGCTAGGATAAAGCGCCGTATGTTTTTACATAGATATTTAATGGATCCTCCCAGAGATCCTCGCTATAAAGATGGAACATCATAACCAACTCCCACGCTAATGAGGAATATAGAGCTGGATAGGGCTGGAGCAGATGGGCTATTCAAGGGATAAGCGTCATTATCCAAGAGAGAGAAGATCTAGATATGCTCGTGGTTATTCCACCCTAGTCCTATCACTAGCATTCCTCGTATTACTTATAGTATATCTTGCAGATATAGCTATCCCAATAGGATCGATTAAAACTCCTAGATATAGCATTGAGGCTTCTAAGATACTTAACATATCTATTGATAAAATCCTATTTAATGAGGCCTACCCAATACCACAAGGATCTAATATAACTATTTATTTAAGAGTTGGAAGTGTTAGGACTAGCATAGGTAACATATCCTTTGAACCTGGTAAAGAGATCCGGCCAAATGGTTCATCAACACTTGTAGAGATACAGGGCGAGGGGCCTTGGAATATATATGTGTTTGATGAGAGCATAGGTAGAGAGATCCTTGCTGGGGTGATCTACAAGTCATCAGATCTCCTGATACAGACAGGGGCTTATACAGCTCTCCTCTCCATATCTATGATCTCTAAGTTAAATGTTAAGATCGAGTCCTCAGAAGATGTTGAGTTGATGCTGAGGTTAAGATATATAAATAGATCCTCCGAAACAATAGATCTTGGGGTATGTAGCCTAGAAAAGGGTTCTACATGCTTCTATAGCATCGAGAGATCAGATCTATCTGGATATGAGGCTCTATTCTATATAAAAACCCCGTTACTTAAAATAAGGATCATCGATGGATCCCTCATAATAAGTCCATATGAAAACCCCCAGATCTTCATACCAGCTATTGTTATAACCTTCTCAATAACCATTGTTGCTGTGTTGAGGAGACATGGTAAAAGAAGGTCAAAGGGGAGATCTATGTCTTTGATTAGAAGATCCTTTGCCTGAGATTTAAATATATCAGACCGAAATTGAGTCTTAGGTGCTATAAATGAATAAAGCAACATATGGTAGAAAGGGCGTCTCAGCAGATCATCCATTAGCTGTTAATGCAGGGATAGAGGTTCTTAAAAACGGGGGGAATGCCTTTGACGCTGCGATTGCCGTGAGCGCTGTTCTCACAGTTATACATCCATTCTCAGGCGGTATTGGAGGTGATGGTTTTCTCTTAGCCCTTAGGGGTGACGAGGTTATCGCCTATAACGGCTCTGGGAGATCTCCCGGAGGCTTCGATCCAGAGGCATATATAGGCTCTAAACCTGTTAGGGGGCCTCTAACGGTCACAGTCCCGGGCTTGGTTGAGATGTGGGGATATATCTATGAGGAGTACTGCAGCAAGGATCTAGCAGAGCTCCTTAAACCAGCTATCTCACTAGCAGAGAACGGCTACTACGCTGATAGAATGCTCGCAAACGCTGTTAAGAGGTATAGAGGGGAGCTAGCAGGTTATGAGAGGTGGGCGAAGCTATATGGTGATATAGACGTTGGTAGCTATGTGAGGAACAGGGATCTAGCATCTACCCTAAGAAGGATCTCACATAGAGGTTGGGATGAATTCTACTATGGAAGACTTGCCGAGGAGATCGTTGAGGAGCTCGAGGCACAGGGGGTTGGCATATCTTTGGAAGATCTCATGGATCATGAGGGGGAGGAGGTGGAGATCCTCAAGCTAGATCTAGGTTCTAGGGTTTTATATGAGCTACCCCCAAACTCGCAGGGTATATCAACGCTACAGATGATCTCAGCTATATATGAGCTTGAGCTATATAGATATAGCTTTACAGATCCAAATAGGATTAGGGCTTGGAAAGATCCTGTTTCAATAATCTATAGCTTTAGAGATCGATATCTAGGGGATCCTGATTATATGGAGATAGATGTGTCGAAATATATAACCTATAGATCAATAGCTACCCCCACCACAACACCGAGAATAGATGGGGGTGACACAACATTCTTCGTGGTAGATGATGGCGAGAACCTAGTGGGTTTTATCCAGAGCCTCTTCTACCCATTCGGCTCTGGGCTAGTGGCTGGAGGAGCTGTTATACAGAATAGGGGGCGTGGATTCTCATATGATAAGTCTCTTCCAAACTCTCCACTTCCTAAGAAGAGGCCTCTCCACACACTCTCAATCCTAATGATCGATGATCATGAGGGCAACTCCATATACATGATAGGCTGTGCAGGCGGCGACTATAGACCCCAGATCCACACGAGGATATATGAAAATATATTCATATATAACATGGATCTTGGCGAGGCTCTCAACGCCCCAAGATTCATCTACACAGACCTCTCTAAAGCCTCAAAGGTGGTTGCTGAGGGGGTGCTGGGAGAGGTAAGTCTTGGCAATGATATAGAGGTTATAAGGGCTCCTCAACACGGCTCCACAGGTATTGTTAACGCAGCTAAGAGAAACAGATCCAAAGGGTTCACAGAGTTCGCCCCAGACCCCAGGGGGGCTTCTATATCGATAGCGGTGTAGCATATTGAGGATAAAGGCGGATCTCCAGATCCACAGCATATGTAGCGATGGCTCAATGGATGGATATGACATTGTAAGGGTAGCCCTGATAAGGGGGTTGAGAGCTATAGCTGTAACAGATCACAATACATTCTCAGGATATAAGCTAGCATTGGAGGCGGTTGAG
>JAWAXC010000021.1 GCA_038897115.1 Sulfolobales archaeon
AGCATCTGAAAAGGGCTTCGAAACAGAGGTGATAGGGGTATATAACATGGAGATCCCAGCTATGTTTATAACACATAGAAAGAGGATCCACAGGTTTCCGGTAGCACTTCTGAGGATATCTAGAAAGCCTAAGAAGCTATTATAATCTATGGCTATTCACAATAACTGAGAACCGCTATAAATAAGAGACTTTCCTATCAATGATAGAGAAAGTCAGAAAGCCCTATTATATTCTGTCTATGTTTTTTATGGAATTTTATTAGAATAAAAAAGTATATAAACTTTCTATATTCTAACGCTTTATATTTAAGGCTAGATTATTGGATACTCCCATGCCCCAGATCCCAGTATTGCTAGCCTTAGCGCTAGTATTGCTATTATAGATGCTATTGCAGCGGCTATCGACATATAGCGGGATCTGATCTTGAATGTTAGCAAGCCTAGTATACCGCCTAGCAGCGCTGCTATTATTGCCACCTTGAATTCTAGGCTCTCTATTGCGGTTTCCGCACTATATCTCGATGCTATGGGGCCTATTAGCGATAGATGTATATGTGTGAGGAACGCTATTATTAGCAGGAATAGCGAGATCCCGAGGGATAGGGTTATTCTCATATCCATGGGTCTGATGATCGAGTATATAGCTAATCCTCCAGCAACACCCATTAGCAGTGCTATTAGCGGTATGGCTGCGCTATGCCAGAATGGTATACCGTTTCTCCCTAGGTGTCATTCCAATCATTTTATAGTTCATGGTCATGCCTAGGGAGTTCCACCTCGCCCACAGGGATCTAGGTATCCCTATGGGCTCATGAGTGGCTGTCGAGCCCAACGGCACTGGGCTCCCATCTAGGTTTAGCCCGCCTGGGCTTGGAGCAGCGCTCCCATCACCCGGGCGGGCTCTGAGATAGAGGTTCCATAGAGATGCAACATCTCTATGCCACTTCTCCCCACCAGCACTGCATACCCCGATTCTGGATCCATTTTCATAGACTATCTCCGCATTGTGGATCGGGCATTGCCTCGATGTGTTCCTCGGATCCTCATAGACTATTGGGACACCGTATTCTCTGGCCTTCTCCTCGATGGCTCTTTGAGCCCCTTTGAATGATGCTTGGAATATTCTGTGTCTAAGCTGTTTATCCCTTATCCTCGAGATCATCTTCTCAGCAGGCTTCTTACCAAGCCTCTCAAGGACAACAGCATAGCCCTTCTCAAAAGCTGTTCTAACAACTATATTAGCAATCTTCCACCTCGTATCATCTTTCTTCTTCCTCTCCTTCAGCTTTCTCATAATCTTCTTCTTAACCCTAATATCGGCATATGGTTTATCGTATCTCTTCTGAACACTCTTCCTACGATAATAATACCCCAGGACCATCTTCCCCAGATCTGTTTCGAATAGATATGCTATGGCATCAAGCAATATCGTGATGTTATTCTCATTAACATCTATTGGTAGGAATCCCCTCGGATTATAAGCCTCCACATCCCTGACAAATGTTAGATATATTACTAGCTATCTATTCTTTCTATCAAGCTTTATCCTTGCCTCTGAAACAAGCCTCCACCCACGGTTGAGATATCTCTAATACTGCTTATGCGGCTCGAACTCTATCTCCACCCATCCTCTGTGGGTTGCTATCCTGATCGATGTTAAGCTATTAAGCCTCCAAATATGATCGTCGAGCCATATTGAGACACTCCTGATCTCTGGATATTCTCTTCTAGCATGGCCCTTCTTCTTTCTTTTGATAAAGCTCTTAGCCCTAGAGCTAGCATCTTGACACGCTGTGTATATATAGTGTGACGGTATATTTGGATAGAGATTTCTCATCTCACTATAGTTCAATGCTTTGAGCCTTGTGAAGCTTGTTATATCATTCCTAACAGCATATATTGTTAGTTGCTCAACCATGTTGCGATACATACCCTCAAGCTCAATAAAAACATTAAACACCCTCCTAGACAGCCTAATACTCCTAACAGCAACAGTCCTCACCACCCTAGCCACTCCTCCCAACCACCTCTAGCATTTTTTGAAGCCTTCTACAAGCCTCCTTAGGCCTCAATAGTGGTTCAGACATCCCTAACCAATAATTTATTTGGCTAACAACCTATATAAACATTTTTTAAACATAAAAATATTCTCAGCCCATAGGAGCTCTCAAAATCATAGAGAATGATTTAAAAGCTAGGCTTATCTATAAAATTGATGAGTGTATAGGTTGTAAAGAATGTAAAGCTATATGCCCAGAAAGAGCGGTAAGAGTATCGTGGATCTATAGGAAAGGGGTTCTAGATAGGATCTTAGCAGAATCACCCATAGCTAGATGCATTAGATGTGGTGCGAAAATAGGTGCAGAGGCTATGATCAAAAATATTGAGGAGAAACTAGCAAAGTCTGGAGCTATGGTAGCAGCAAGATATGCTAGGCTATGTATAAAATGTAAGGTAGATCTATGGTATGGATTTGCTAGCCTCCCATAATACTTAAAGGATCTTTATGCTAGGGAGGATTTTATCCTTTGAATCCACATCTCAGGCGATACTATTACAGGGTTAGCATTACAACTGAAAGACCGCCCTTTTAGGACTGGAGAAAGGCTGTTTCAGATTTAATGATAAATTTAAATAAGATATATCTTTAATTACTTCTAGTTATTGGAAGCGTTGGATAAGGAGCTGAAGACGCTGAGGAGAACAGTTGTTCTAGAGGGCTGGATCAATATGTTTGACAGGCAAGTACTTAGAGATTGAAGAAGCCTGCAGAGAGATGCTTGACTACACTCTAAAACAATGCTTCTCAAGAGACTCTGCATAGTATTTTCTACAACAGGTTTAGAGAGATATCCATGGCTTTCCATAAGGGTTATTAAGGGACGCTATAGAGATGCTGTTAGAAGGGCAAAACCATTTAAAAAGACGAGGAAGAAAGGACGAGCGAGAAAAGATAAGCCAGAGATAAGAAGTATAACGCCCATCAAAGGATAATACCCCTCTGTGATCCTCACTGCTTTGAGAGAGGGTAGAAGGGTAAAAGTTATAAAGATACAGCTTAGACTAGCAAGACTAAGCATTGGATTAATCCTAGATAGATTGGATTGAGGTATCTATCATCAAATGGGAGCCCTGTGGCGTTGGCCTCGACGGAGCCCCATGAGGTGTGGGTGAAGCTAGCGATCCCACACCAAGGGCTAACCCCAATCAAAGAAATAGAACTAGAGAAAAATAGCTAGAAGTATTATGAAAGGGGAAACGCCCAGACCTAGTAGGATCCTAGTTAGAGATTATGGATTATATTCTTAACCCTTTCTATACCCTTTGCAACAGCCTCTTCAGGCTTTTCCCCTTTTAAAGCCTCTATCTCTAATACTATATATCCGTTAAATCCATAGCTTTTCAGGAGCTTAATCACTTCTCTAAAGTTTATGATCCCTTCGCCTATGTTTACAAAATCCCTTTTAAATCTAACCCTGCTTTTCGGCATATCTTCTCTCAGATCTTTTAGATGTACCATAGCCACCCTATCGCCGTAGGTTCTAAGGAGAGCTTCTATGTCTAGCCCCGCTGCGCGGGCATGGGCTGTGTCTAGGCATATCCCTAGATCTTGGGATTTTGTGAGCACCCTCGAGAGATCCTCTAGATCTTCGTAACATGTTCTAAGATGGTTATGAAGAGCCACAGTTACACCTTCTCTGCTGATGTTTTTTGTGAATTCTATGAGCATATCATCAGCCTTCTTACAATCCCTCTCCCTATTGACTATCCATAGAAGCTTGGTTCCAGATCTCTTGATCCATTCTAGGGGTGGGTTCTTAATAGTTGAATACGATCCAGCATTCTCCAGCCCAAGATCCTCTAGTATCTTCTTCAGCGTCTCAGGCCTCTCCTTAAGCTCTCTTGGAAGCATCCTATACTCTATCCCCAACCCCTGGATCCCCAGCCCCTTAACATATTCCGCGATGCTGGTGAACTCTTCCACCCTTTTAAGGGATCCCCAGGCTATTGTTGCAACAGCTATTTTGAAGCTCCTTCCTGCTATGGACATTCAAGGCACCCTGAATATATATTGAGGATATTGATTTAAAAGATATAATCCCTTGGATAGGGTAGATTTATGGAGATCTAATTGAAGATAGGCGTCGTAGTTGTTGGAGCCGGTAGGATGGGATCTATACATGCGAGTAATATAAGGAGGATCCAGAGGGCTGAGCTCCTAGCAATAGTAGATCCAGATATAGACAGGGCTAGAAAGCTCGGAGAGGCCTATGGAGTGCCATATTATGCAGAGTTAGAGACGGCCCTTAAATCGGTTAGTGGGAAGGCTAGAGCTGCTGTAATAGCCTCACCACTTACGGCTCATCTAGAAAATATAAGGGTTGTAAGTGAGTATGGGCTTGATATCTTTGTTGAGAAGCCAATGGCTCCTAGTCTATCTGAGTGTAGAGAGATCGTTAGAATCGTTAGAAGTAGGGGTATTAAGCTCCAGATTGGGTATCAGAGGAGGTTTGATAAAAACTACCAGGAGGTCAAGAGGGTTCTATTAAGTGGCCAGATCGGAAAGATCCTGTTGGCTAAGTTCATAGCAAGAGACCCGATGCCAGAGCCTGGCGTGGGGTTGGGGAGGATATATCGTGGAGCCCTCTTCGATGATATGGTAACCCATGAGTTCGATCTCGTAAGCTGGCTCCTAGGCTATCCACCAGAAAGGCTAGTAGCCTTTGGAGCCACGTTGTACTTCAATGTAGAGGACTATGACAATGCTATCATCAACATAGAATATCGTGGAGGCCCTCTAGTAAATATAGAGGTGACTAGATGCTCAGCATATGGACACGACCTAAGACTAGAGATCCTCGGTGCCGAGGGGCTTGTGAAGATGGATAATACCCCTGAGACCCAGGTTTATCTCTATGGAAGGCAGGGACTATCTAGAATGCCTAGACTACCATGGTTTGCAGAGAGATTCTCAGATGCATATTATAGGGAGATGGAGAGCTTTATAGAGGCCATTGCTAGGGATGAAAAGCCATCGCCTGATGAGGAAGATGGTTTGAGAGCTTGTGTGTTGTCTGAGGCTGCTAAAAGATCTGCTTTGGAGGGGAGGGTTGTAAGCCTAGCCGAGATCCTTGGGTAGATGCTTACTAGGATATAGATCTATAAGAGGCATATGGATATAGAAATATATCTTGTGGATACCCTATATACATGGTGATCCCGTGTTATTTAAGGATCTTCAGATCTATAATAGGCTCTGGAATATATTTAGATACCATTGGTTCTCCCTATATAATTACAAGGCGAACGAGCAATCACGGCTAAGGCTAGAGGCTAGGGAGGATGCTGAGAGGATAGTAATCAGCCTGAGAGGAGGTGCTATTGTCAATGGTGTTTCGATGGGTGAGAGAGATATCGCATATATCCCAGTTGGTAGCGAGGCTGTGATAGATGTTGATAAGGGCTCAATACTATATATCGCTGAGTCGAGAGCGGTTAACAAATACCCCTTCTATGTGAAGAGATTCTCTGAGAGCATATGGTATGATGTTGGTAGGGATTCATATAGGAGGAGGGTCTATGTAACTATAGGGGAGAAAGATCCCGGTGATAGTTTTATAGCAGGCTATGTCGAGGGAGAGGCTGGAGCTTGGACAAGCTACCCACCCCATAGGCATGATGAGAAACCAGAGGCATATATATTCTTCGGAATGGGCGATGGCTTCGGCATCCAGGTCTTGATGGATGAGGAGAGGGAAGTAGCCTATGTTGTTAGGGACTACGATGTTGTATTAATACCCAGGGGCTATCACCCTAATGTATGCACCTCGCTAGTAGGGTGTAGATATCTATGGATCATAGCAGCGCCTATAGGAAAGAGAGACCTATCGGTAACTATACATCCATCATTCAAGGATATAGATATGGGTAGAAGTCACTTGAGGGTTAGATAGCTCTATCTATTTATCACTTCAAACACATCTTCCTTCCATACTTCCATATATTAATACTCCACCTTTTAAAATAGAGATAACCCATTACAATTTAATTGATAGTATATCAATATTAATAGCAATAACGTATAAATATCCCACTTTCGTTACCTATTATGGAGGTTATATATAATGGTATCTAGGGTTTCAACTATATGGATCGCTATAGCTGTAGTAACACTAGTTATAGGGCTCGGAGCCGGTTATGCTCTAGGGAGCGTAAGCGCCCCAGCTAAAGTTGTTACTGAGCAGAGAACAGTCGTTGAGTATAGAACAGTTACATCTCCCCAGATGGTCACAGTAACGGCTACTGCTGCAGCTCCAACCCCTACTCCTGCTAAGGTGTACACGGTTTACTATATATCGCATGGAGGTCCTGGTGATCCTTGGTGGGCTCCTGTGATCAAGGGTGCCCAGCTTGCTGGTGATATGCTAGGTGTTAAGGTGGTGTATCTAGGTCCTGAGAAGTTCTCGGTTAAATGGCTTGTAGATGCTTTGCAATCTGCTGTAGCAGCTAAGCCTGATGGGATTATAATAACAGTTACTGATTATAGGGCTCTTGATGATCCGCTTAGAAGGGCTATTGCTCAGGGGATCCCTGTGATAGCCGTCAATGTACCAGATCCCAGGCCTGAGGGGGAGAGAATACCCTATCTAGGCTATGTTGGTCAGGATGAGTATCAGGCCGGGTATCAACTAGCTAAATACACGATCTCGTGGTTCCAGAAGAACTTTGGAAGACCCCCTACTGGTGCTGTTATAGGTATACACGAGGTTGGACATATAGGGCTTGAGCTCAGGGCTAAGGGGATACAGGATGCCTTTAAAGAGGCAAACCTCCCAATTCCAGAGAAGCTAGATATAACTACAGATACCACTAAAGCATATGAGATCCTCAAATCATATGTAACCACGAGGAGAGGTATTGAGGTTATCTTCACCCTAGGTCCTCTAGGCGCTCATCCAGCTATGCAGCTTGTGAGGGATCTCAATATGGTTGGCAAGCTCTTTGTATCAACCGTGGATCTAGATGATAAGATATTAGCCGGGATATCTGATGGTGTTGTGATTGCCGCGGTCTCTCAACAGCCCTTTGCCCAGGGCTTCCTACCAGTTGTCTATATGTATCTATATCTGAAATTCGGTATAAAGCCACCTGCACAGATCCCAACAGGCCCGACGATAATTGATAAATCGCTTCTAGATCTTGTGAGGAAGCAGATAAGGGAGACTGGTGGCGCGTAAAGGTATTTCTTCTCGACAGTTTTTTGGGGATCTCCTATGAGGTTTTCCATAAGGTTTAGAGAGCTCTATGTATTGATTTCGATCTTTGCTATGACAGCTGTATTCAGCTATATAAATCCGAGGTTCATCTCAGGAGAGGCTTTCTATAGCATTCTAAACATAGCCACCGAGCTAGGGATAATAGCTGTTGGTGTCTCCTTCCTAATGATAGCTGGTCAGTTCGATCTCTCTGTTGGGGCTGTATATGCCTTCTCAGGAATTATAGCTGCTTATATAACAAACATGGGCCTTGGATACTCCATAGGCTTTTTAGCAGCAATGCTCTTCGCCATAGCAGTAGGGCTTGTGAATGGTCTTATAACTGTCTATGGGAGGATACCTTCCTTCATAACCACTCTCGGGATGATGTGGTTCCTCAGAGGAATACTCTTAGCGATAACAGGCGGATTCCCTGTTGGATTTGAGAGGATGCCTGGGGAAGCTATGGTTTTCACCTATAAGATAGCTGGGGATCTAAGTATTAGCAGCCTATGGTTCATAGGCCTTATAGCTGTTTTCCATCTCATACTCACATCAACAGCCTTTGGAAACCAGGCACAGGCTGTGGGCGGGGCTCTAGATGTTGCGAGGGCTGTGGGGGTTAGGGCGAATCGTGTGAGGATAGTATCATTCATGCTTAGCTCGATCTGCGCAGCAATAGCAGGCCAGGTTGCTCTAGCAAGATTCAGAATTGTTGAGCCAACAGCTGGCCAAGGTTTAGAGCTGGAGGCAATCGCAGCATCCGTTCTCGGAGGAACCTCTCTAGCAGGAGGGGTCGGATCTATAGTAGGCGCCTCATTAGGGGCAATCCTGGTAGGGCTGATAAGGGTTGGGCTTATATTTGCTGGTGCACCAGCCTATTGGTATATCGGATTTATAGGTGTACTCCTAATTATAGTTGGGATCATAAATCTCAGGAGGGTTCTACAATGAGCAAGGGGGATTATTTATTGGTATTAGAGAATATATCTAAGAGATTTGGAAGGGTTGAGGCTCTCAAGAACATAGATCTTAGCATATCTAGAGGAGAGATCATAGGCTTGGTAGGCGATAACGGAGCTGGGAAATCAACACTAGCAAAGATCATAATAGGCTATTATAAACCAGACTCAGGCAATATATATTTCGAAGGTAGGAAGGTCTCCTTCAAATCCCCCATAGAAGCTAGGATGGCTGGGATAGAGATGGTGTATCAGGATATGGCGCTTGTAAGCTATATGAATATATATAGGAATATATTTCTAGGAAGGGAGATTAAAAGGGGTTTCTGGCCGCTGAAGTTTTTAGATAAGGGGAGGATGAAGAAGATCTCTAGGGAGATCTTAAGGGCTGTGGGGATCACGGATAAGGATCCAGATACGGAGATCTCAAAGCTAAGCGGGGGAGAGAGACAGGCGATAGCTATAGCGAGGGCAATGTATTTCGGGGCTAAGCTCATCATATTCGATGAGCCAACATCGGCTCTATCCGTTAGGGAAACAGCTAATGTTCTTAACATGATTAGGGGTTTAAAGGATAGAGGTATAAGCTCGATAGTCATCTCACATAACATATATCACGTCTATTCAATAGCAGATAGGATTGTGGTTCTTGAGAGAGGATCCAAGGTTCTCGATGTGCCAAAAGATAGGGTAACGCCTGAAGAGATCGAGCAGATCGTGGGGTATGGAATTAAAAGCCTTGTAAGAGATCGAGGTCTTAATATATAAATAAAAAGCTATATGGAACCCTAGAATAGATTTTCTCCTATAAATAACGGTCTTTTTTCTCCAGAAACAGGGCTTCGGCTGCGAAGTATGTCTAAAAGCCTCCGTGGGCTTCTATAAACATCATAGCTTCATCATATGTTGGCATTGCTTCGGAGCATGAGTGTCTAGTAACAACTATTGCTCCAACCGCATTGCCAAATCTCAGGGATCTATATAGGCTCCAACCTTTGATCAATCCGTAGAGGAAGCCAGCTATGAATCCATCGCCAGCACCTAGACCCTTTAGATGTTTAACTATATAGGGTGGGGCTTTAACTCTCTCCCCACCCTCTATAATCGCCATCGAGCCTTCATCTCCTAGCGTTACCACTAGGAGGGCCTTGCTATTTATGCTTCTAGCCTCATTAATAGCCTCTTCCAAGTTATCTCTCCCTGTTGCCGCCATATACTCAGATCTGTTTCCAATCACTATATCAGCCATTTTAATAGCTTTTCTATAGAGGGATAGCCTCTCCTCCTGAGACACATGTTTCCAGAGTGTTGGCCTCCAATCGAGGTTAACCACGGTTTTCACACCATATCTCTTAGCAAGTTCTAGGGCGTGGAAATTAGCTGATCTAGAGGGTTCCGCGCTAAGCCCTGTACCTGTTATCACCAGGGTTTTTGTCCCTTTTATAGCTTCTTCTGGTATATCCTCTACTCTGATGAGGAGGTCGCTGGCCTTCTCTCTATAGAATATAAATCTACCGTCCTTCCCAGGGATTATCTCTGCAAAGACTATCCCTGACTTCCCCTCAGGATCTTTTTTGATATACCTTGTATCTACACCCATTCTCGATAGCTGCCTTATTATAAACTCGCCTAGCTCATCATCGCTAACCCTTGTTATTATTGCTGATGAGAGGCCGAGCTTGGCTGCTCCTGCAGCTATGTTTGCAGCGCTTCCACCAACATATCGGGCGAATCTCCTTGCCTCTTCGAGGGGTTCGTAGAAGTCTAGAGAGTATAGATCGATCCCGGCTCTTCCAATCGTTATCACATCATACACAGCCCACACCCTATCTACGCATATGCTTAGAAGGTATATCCCAGTAGCCATATGCCTTTGTACCGCTGTATGGATATCTAGTCTCAACAGGGATCTCTAGCACCGATGGGGTGTCTAGGTTTAGAAGCTTTCTAATACCCTGTCTAACCTCTTCAACGCTTGTTGCCCTGATATATTCAACGCCATATGCCTTTGCTATCTTCTCGAAATCCACTGTATATAGCCTGCCCCTTCTATCTCTAAACTCTGTTGTGAATACCCTTTCTTTGAAGCTCCTTATCTGGAGATCTCTGATTGAGATCCAGCCGTAGTTGTTGAGGACAACAACCATGATTGGGATCTCATACTGCCTAGCCGTTGCAAGCTCCATATTATTCATAAGGAAGGATCCATCCCCCTCTATTGCAACAACCCTTCTCTCAGGCCTAGCCAGCTTAGCACCTATCGCCGCTGGGAGGGCGAAGCCCATCGTTGAGAAGCCCCCAGAGCTTATGAATGTACCTGGGTAGTAGGCTATCCACTGTTGCGAGAATATCTCCTGGGGCAGCCCAGCTGAGAGGGTTATGATTGTGTCCTTGGGAAGCTCCTCCCTTAGGATCTTAACCATGTTTGGTATACCCATGGGGGCTTTGGATCTCAGCTCCTCTATCTCTGAGAGCCATCTCTCCTTAAGCTCTCTAAACCTTCTATACCACTGTGAAGATCTCCAATCCTTTTTAACACCAAGCTCTACCAATGCTCTATAGAGCATCTCTAGAGAAGCCTTTGCATCCCCTACAATCCCAACCTCGACTGGGTAGTTCTTACCGATCTCATGGGGATCTATATCTATGTGTATAAGCTTGGTGGGGGGTATATTGAATGTCACACCCCTCACATAGGAGCTCGTGGTCTCATCGCTGAACGTCACGCCAACAGCTAGTATGACATCGGCCTCCTTAGCGAGTTCGTTCCCAACAAGGCTACCTATGTTCCCTGGGTGGAAGGCGTAGAGCTCGTGATCCTCTGGAAAGCCTCCCTTAGCATCGCCTCTGAAGGAGCATATAACCGGCGATCCTAAGAACTCAGCAACCTTTACAAGCTCCTCGGTTGCTCCTGACATCACAACACCGCCCCCTATTAGGATCAATGGCCTCTCGGCCTTGAGGAGAAGCTCCGCAGCCCTTTTAATAGCAATGGGGTCCGGATATACCCTCCCCGTGGGCAGATATTTAGAGGGATCCTCAAGCTCTATATCTATCTCCTCAACCTGCACATCCATAGGAAGATCTATTAGGACGGGTCCAGGCCTACCGCTAAGAGCCTCCTTCAAAGCATTTAGAAAGACCCTCTGCAGCTGCCTAACACTAGTCACAAGCCATGATCTCTTAACCAGGTGGTTCATAGCATTCACATAGTCAACCCAGTTCTTCCTCTCAATCTCCTGGAAAATCCCCATACCAAATAGATACGTCTGGATCTGCCCAGTAATAGCGATGAAGGCAGATGAATCAACATAAGCTGTGGCAAGAGCCGTAGCAAGATTCGTAGCCCCAGGCCCTACAGATGTAGTAACAATAGCAGGGATCCTCCTATTAGCCCTGAAATAACCATCAGCCATATGGCCACCCCACTGCTCATGCTTAACAGCTATAACCTCAACATCCGGATATAGGTCTTTGAAAGCGTCAAAGATATTCACATTACCATGGCCAGGAATCCCAAAGACATATCTAATCCCAGCCCTTTTAGCTAGCTGAGCAACAATATCAGCCCCAGCATATATAGGCATGATATAATTACCCCACTAATAATTACACATAAATAAAATATATTTCAGACCAGTATAGCTATAACATTTGCTGAAAACGATATTCAAGGCTTTCGTATCTATATCTAGGTCATCACGTTCTTCTTAAGTTCCTTATTATGGTTTGCCTACGGATCTCAGAAGCCTGGGATCATTAAATAATCTATTAATTTTAAGCCTATAAGTTCTATATACTGGAGAGACAATGAAATAATGGATAAAATATATAGAAATAACAAATATATAGCACCAGCAAATCTAACGCTAAAACTAATGAAGGGTAAACACGTATTAACGGAAAACCCCCTTTTAGTAACCATAATCCTTATGTTGAAGGCTTTAAGAATAGATCGAACCTCTATTAGAGAAACTTTTATAACCATCTTCGCCTCATCAATACCATGTTTCGCTTACAACTGAAAGCCTCGCCTCTTCAGGGCGGGGATGCTGCTAATGCTTATAAGCTTTTGTTTCATAATTCCTTGGGGCCTCAGCGGGCTAACCCCTAGCGATCACCATATAGCTCGCCTCCCTATCTCTATGCCCGCTGGGGCCCGGGCGTGGTATCTTGATCAGAGCTGTGATGCTGAGATTGCTACCAGATGAGGAGGCAGAGGCTAGGCTGAGGATACTATGTGATATATCTTCGAAGCTCTGGAACGAGGTTAACTATGCTAGGAGGAGAATGTTCTTCGAAACCAAAAAAGTAGATCTAAAGACTACATATAAGGAGTTCTACGAAAGATATAAGAAGCTGGTTGGGTCTGCAACAACACAGCAGGTTTTGAATAAGAATGATGAGGCTTGGAGAGGCTTCTTCTCGTCTTTGAAGGCTAAGAAGGAGGGTAGGCTACCACCATTTATAACAAGGGTTAATCCACCTGGATATAGGAAGAGGGGTGAGAGGAGAACACTATGGACAGTCCTCAGAAATGATCAATATAGGATTGATGGTGAGTACATAGTTATCAATGGCTTGGGAGCTATAGGATCTATAAGGGTTAGATACTCTGGGAAGATACATATAGCTGGTAGGCAGGGTAGGGCTGAGATACACTACGATGCCGATGATAAGAATGGTATATATACGTATCATATGAGGTTGAGAAGAAAATAGTCAAGGGTAGTAGCTTTAGAGTGCCTCTAAAGCCCCTTGGAGATAAAGAGGCTGGCATAGATATAGGTGTTAACAACCTATTGGCTGTATATGTTGATGATGGATCTGCTTTATTGGTTAATGGAAGGCCTTTGAAGGCTATTAGCTTCTACTGGAGGGAGAAGATCTCTAGCTATCAGAGTACTCTGAATAGATATGGTTTGAGATCTTCTAGGAGGCTTAGGAGGATGTATAGAAAGTGGAGGAGGCAGGTAAAGAGCTACATTGACTGGGCTGTGAGGAACACCTTGGAATTGCTATACCACAGCGGTGTTAAAAGGATATATGTTGGTCATCCGAAATACGCTTCTCAAGAACCTAATAAGGGTTCTAAGATTAACTTCGAGATCGTCCATATATGGAGCTATGGATATCTATTGAGAAGATTGAGAGAGGTTGCAGAGGAATATGGTATAGAGATCGAGCATGTCGATGAGAAGGATACATCAAGAACATGCCCGATATGTAGAACTATAGAGAATCACGAGAGAATATCGAGAGGACTATTCAAATGCTACAAGCATAACATCGTATTCAACGCAGACCTCGTAGGAGCATTTAATATCCTAGCGAAGGGGAAAGCAAGAACCCCGAGCCCCGCACTATGCGGGGTAGGGGTAATGGGCCGGAGACCCGGCCCAGGGCTAAACCCCAAAAAGGGGGATGTAGCCCAAACCTCCCCGCTCTAAGGGGAACCCTCGCCCTTCAGGGCAGGGAGGAGGTCAGCTCCCATTTGCTAACATTTATGCCGTATATTCTTGAGGCTCTCTTATTAGAGCCAATAGCCCTTATTTCATATCCGTGACAGTTCTATATTGAAAAACATAGGCTAGTAGAACAAGGATTATAGCTATTAGTGGAGCTACTGTTATCTTTGGATATTGAGCTATGGTTGGAAGCATGTTTGATGGATTTATAGAGATGGTCATGGGGTGCCCTGCTGCAGTATCTCTTGGATTACTAGTTGCTACAAGATCGGCTAGATGGAATGATACAAAGTTCATTGAGAAAAGGCTAGAGACATTACTAGTTTACTAGTATGGTGGAAAATTTCTATTCTTTCTTCTCATAATTATAAGACTTGGTCATCCCTGTCCTAATGGGTAAGGCTTTCAGTTGTAAAGGGTTTCTAGCTATTATCGCATCTTTATCTTTCATGATCTCTGTATTTATGGTATGCATTTTTATCTGTTCTCTAGGCTTTATAACTATTATGAGATTTACCACATCTAGTCTCGCTCGGTATATCTTTTTCCTCACTCTATTTGCTATCCTCTGTGCCTCTCCTATTGTTAGGCTTGGCTCTGCCTCGAGGACTATGACTCCTGTGATGAATGATCCCGCTCTCTTCAGCATTGCCTTCGATACTTCGAGGCCTGAGTACGTTCTAGCCAGCCTCACCAGATCCTCTACCCTCTCTCTTGGCGGTGTTGCGTCTAGAAGCGATAGGACGGATTCCTTAGCTATATGTATAGAGTCTTTAACAACATAGCCAGCTATCAGGGTTAGAACAGCTATCTGTGGGATCACATTGCTTGTGATCTGCTCTATAGCAACACCTGCTAGTGCTGAGAGTGTTAGATAGGCATCAGATCTAGCGTGCATCGCATCTGAGATGAGGGAGGAGGACATGGATCTGCGGGCCCACATGGATTCATATCTATACATGCTATACGATGCTACAAAGCCTAGGATGAGCATTGGTATAGCATATATAGGTGTTCTAACAGGCTCTATAATTCCATAGTATAGTGTCTCGGCTATGAAGAAAAGGGTTATAAAGGCTATGAAGAGGGAGGCGAGGCTCTCAGCCTTATAGAGGCCCCATGGGAATCTAGGGGATCTCCTACCCCTAACAGCTATATATATTGAGAGTGCAGCTGTGAGGCTCATAACAGCGTCTAGAAAACTATGGATCATATCCGCCATAACTATGCTGGAATATCCAAGCATATACATAGCTAGGAGCTCTCCAAATGCGAATACCAGCGATACTATAGAGGCTATGAGGGCAGCCCTCATCGCGTAGCCAGAGCTCCTGAGGATCTTGACGTGCAATCAGGATCACCCCGCCACAGATTATATTAGGTGGAATTGAAGCCCTCTATATTATATACCTCAAAGCCTAAAAATTTTTTACGAAGATCTAAAAATAATGATATAGCTGTGAAAGCAATTTAATAGATATCCATTAATGCTACAGAGTTTTTAAGGTGCTTGGGAGGTGAAGTAAAACATCTATATCGTTTTCCACATTTGATCTTTTCTAATACGTTGATCCCATTGATGGGAGCGATCCTTTAATAACTTAGCCACGATCTCTGGAGATTTCTAGCTTCTTGGGCATAAATCTATATTTCGTTGGTATGAAAACCCTATATCTATATATCCTATCCCCAAATCTCCCCTCTACATTCTCAAACAAGCCATCGAGGATCTCTAGTCTATATCTATAGAGGGGAGCATCTATAACTACTGTGTGGTACTCACCATTCTCCCCAGCTGGGTCTATGCCGTTTTTCTCGAAATCCTCTATAGCATCTAAATCGAGGATCCTCCCCACATATTTCGATAGGGGCTCTCTATCATAGGCCCTTATTATCAGTGCCTTCACACCCATATCTAGGGCTTTCCTGACAACGCTATAGCTATTAGATCCCCAGAGGGGCTCTACAGCCTCTAAGCCCACGTCTCTACATACCCTCTCAACCCACTGCCTATGTGCCTCTATATAGATGTCCCCGAATATCATCTTCTCAACCCCTAGATCCCTCAGCCTTCTGAGGATCTCTTTGAAATCCCTCTCATACTCTTCCCAGGTGGTTCTAGCAAAAACCCCTGTGATCCCTAGGGATGCTATCTGGGACATTAGAAGCCATGGGGGGCCGTGATAGGATATTCTATTCTCTACAAACATGTGGATAGCGTAGAGAGGTCTATAGCCCTTCTCATAGGCTATATGCATCGCGAGATAAGAATCCTTCCCACCGCTCCAAGAGACAGCTGCTATAGCCATGAAACCCCTGATCTATAGGTGTTTAGAGCTAATATCTAGTTAATATCGATGAAATGGTTGGAAAGATTTAAAAGGGGGTTTTCATAAGAATCTAGAGCATATATGGCTCCACTGAGAAGGGAGTACGATGTTATAGTTGCTGGTGGGGGTAATGCTGGGCTCTGCGCTGCTATAAAATCTGCTGAGGAGGGCTTAAGGGTTCTGCTTGTGGAGAGGGGAGGCCCTGTGGATAGAGGTGGTAATACGAAGTATACGAGGGATATAAGGTATGCCCATGATAGGGCTGATGGATATACCACGGGCCCATATACTGAGGAGGAGTTCCTCAGAGACCTGTTATCTGTGACCGGCGGTGAAACAGATCTAGACCTTGCTAGGCTTGTTATAGAGAGATCCCATGATATACCGGGTTTCATGGTTAAGCATGGGGTGAGGCTCCAGAGAGCATATAGGGGAGCCCTACATCTCTCTAGGACAAACGCGTTCTTCCTAGGCGGTGGTAGGGGGCTTCTAAATGCATATTATAGAAGTGCCGAGGAGCTTGGCGTGGATATACTCTATAACTCAAGCGTCGAGGATCTAAGGATATCTGGAGACACATTCGAAGAGGCCTTAATATCGACACCAGGGGGTGTGGTCTCGATAAGGGGTAGGGCTTTCATAGCAGCCTCAGGGGGCTTCGAGGCTAATATAGAGTGGCTGAAGAGATATTGGGGCGATGCTGCTGAGAACTTCATCATCAGAGGATCTAGATATAATGATGGAAAGCTCCTCAGGATCCTTATTGAGAGGGGTGCCCAAGAAACAGGGGATCCCAGGGGCATGCATGCTGTAGCTGTAGACGCTAGATCGCCTAGATATGATGGTGGGATAGTTACTAGGGTTGATTCCATACCATTTGGAATAGTTGTGAATATATATGGGAAGAGGTTCTATGACGAGGGAGAGGATCTATGGCCCAAGAGATATGCTATATGGGGTAGGCTTATAGCTGAGCAGCCTGGCCAGATAGCATATTCGATATTCGATTCAAAGGTTCTAGGCCTATTCATACCCCCAGCATATCCCCCCATCGAGGCGGGGTCGATAGGGGAGCTGGGGAGGAAAATAGGTGTAGATCCTCTTGCTCTGGAGAGGACTATCTCTGAGTATAACTCTAGTGTTGTGTGCAAGAGATTCGATCCCGGAGAGCTTGATGAATGCAGCACAAGAGGCCTCATACCCCCTAAGAGCCACTGGGCTTTGAAGATAGATAGCCCGCCGTTCTACGCATACCCCCTAAGGCCTGGGATAACATTCACATACCTCGGTGTGAGGGTAGATAGAAGAGGTAGGGTTGCTATGAGGGGTGGGGGGTTCTACAGGAATGTATTTGCAGCTGGTGAGATAATGATGGGCAATATACTTTCGAGGGGCTATCTAGGTGGTTTAGGCCTCACAATAGGAAGCGTCTTCGGCTGGATCTCTGGTGAGGGTGCTGCGGAGGTATAGGAAATGGAGGATCTATATAGGGAGGCGTCAAGACAGTTTATCATTTGCAACGCATGTAGATATTGCGAGGGATTCTGCGCAGTCTTCCCAGCTATTGAGAGAAGGCTTTGGAGCTATGATAGGGGATATATAGACTATGTTGCAAATCTATGCCACGACTGCAGGGATTGCTTCTACTCATGCCCATATGTATCTCCAAACCCCTTCTCAATCAACATACCCCTTCTCCTAAGCTCTATAAGGCTTGAGAGCTATAAGAGATACACATTCCCCGAGCAGGTGTCAAGGATATTCTTCACCAGACCCCTTCTAAGTGGCCTAATAGTCACGCTGATCAGCATGGCCCTGGTATATCTATATGTGATCCTGGTGGGAGATCCCTCAAGGCTATTGGAGGGGCACAGAGGCCCCGGATCCTTCTATAGGATCATACCATATGATGCAATCATGATCGGGGGCATGGCACTCCTAGCATATATAATAGCTGTGCTCAGTATCAGCTCCTATAGATATTGGAGATCCATAGGGAGTACGGGATCAAAGCATCTTATAAAACCCCTTATAGCTGGGGTATGGGATGCGGTATCCCATAGATACTTCAGAGGCGGGGGTACTGGATGCAGCTATCCAGGCGATAAACCCGGCTATATAAGGCTATACCTCCACCTCTCCATATTCACAGGATTTATGCTAGCAATACTATCAACGATATCCGCAGCTATATATCAAGAGCTCCTGGGGATACTCCCCCCTTATGGCTTGACGACTCCACCAGTAGTGCTGGGCACAGCTGGAGGGTTTCTCATAATAATGGGATCCACGGGACTTCTATATCTCAAGTCAAGAAGCAATAAAGAGATTATAGATAGAAACATGCTTAGGCTGGATGTATTCATGTTAGTCCTCTTAGATCTGATAGCGTTAACAGGGCTCCTAGTAATGATCCTTAGAGATACGATATATATGGGATTTATATTAACAACCCACATGGGCTTCGTAATAGCCCTATTCATAATTGCACCATATAGCAAGATAATCCACATGCTATATAGAACCCTCTCACTAGCGAAATACAATAATCAAAGCCCATACCAAGGGATGCGGAGAAACAGATGACCCCTCCTCCTAAGGAGTAAAGTCTCTCAGTTATAGCTATGGCCTCTACCACTCGCCCCTATATTTCATTCCTATCTCATGATCCGGTATGGGGGCACGCCCCAAAGCAACTCATCTAGCATGGAGATGAATGGGTCATGAGCTGCTTAAAGCTCAGCACGAGGATCTAAATCCCTAGCATATCAACCAACTTTGGGACGTTGATTCTACCGAGCCAATGGATAGATCCAATAACAAGGCGGTAACAAATATAAAAGGTCTTGATATAAGAAGATCCGTTGCAATTGAATCCCCACTTCTAATGGCAGGAGAAAGCCAGCTATATTTTGAGATGTGAGTATCAATACCCTTCACATAGTGTTCTTAATATGCTTCAATATGTAGCCGGGTTACCATGTATTATTATCTAGCCTGGAGCAGCACTATATTATATTTATATATTTATATTATATTAAGGTATATAGCCACTCTATTCCATATTCATCTATATATACCCCCTTGTTTTATATCTATCTTGAGGATGGGATCTATAGTATCTACGACCCCAATACCATGGATAGCTATTTATGTGGCAACACCGATTATAGGATTTAGAACGGGGAACGCTTTAGGTGGTTCACGAAGGTGTGAATATGGCGAGTAGGAGAGACACACTAAAACTTATAGGCGCAAGTGTTGGAGGGCTTCTTATAGGGATAGCAGGGGGCTACCTTCTAAGACCCTCTGAGGCTCCCGCCGCGCCTGTTACGAGAACCGCTACGTTTGCTACAACTGTTACTCAGAGGGAGCCCCAGCAGACGCCCGGTGCAGCTCCTCCAACCTCTAGGAGTGTCTCTGCGTGGACTCAGGGTCCTGAGAGGGAGTCTATATATAGGCATGAGAATCTCGTGGAGGCTTCCAAGAGAATCACAAAGATCTTGGGTGTAAGCGGTGTCTCAGGAGAGATCAAGCTTGAGGGTGAGTATTCAACAGCCCAGTGGCCTGATTATAGAAGGAAGCTACAGCTAGCACTAGACTCTAAAACAGCACCTGATATTTTTATGGAGTCGCACTTCGCCGTTGCAGCCTTTTCGGAGGCGGGGTGGATAATCCCTCTAGATGATCTTGTAAAGGTCTATTGGGATTGGGGTTATAACGATATAATAGAGGGTCTATGGGATGCTGTGAGATATAGGGGTAAGATCTATGGGATTCCCCAGGATACGGAGGCAAGGCCTATATACTATAGAAAGGATCTTCTCGCTAGGCTGGGTTGGAGTAATGATCAGATAGAGGATCTGCCTAACAGGGTTTTAAAAGGGGAATTCACATTCGACGATATGCTGGAGACAGCTCTGAAGCCGTTAGAAAGGGGGTTGTAGAGCCTGGATACGGGATTTGGCATAGACCCAATGCCGGCCCTGACTGGCCCATACCATATCTAGCATATGGTGGAACCCTCTATGATACTCAAAGCAACAAACTGGTAGCGGATCTCAAGGTGTGGGAGAAGGTCTTCGACTGGTTCTACAGAGCTTCTATGAAGCAGGGTAAAGTGATATCCGACAAGCTAATAGGGCTTGACTTTAACAGGGATGTCCATCCCACGGTCGTTGCTGGAAAGGTGTTATTCTGGTTCGGCGGCACCTGGCATAAGGGGCAGTGGGTAGGATCCTTCGGGCTCAAAGAGGAGGATTTCTGGAGATACTTTGGATACGCTCTATATCCACCTGGCCATAGGGGCGGTAAGCCTGTAACGCTCTCCCAGCCCCTAGTATATATGATTTCCAGCACCTCTAAAAACCCGGAGCTGGCATTCCTCATAATAACGCTTGCAACAGATAGCTATCTAAATGCCCGTCATGCAGTTAGCAGCGCCCATCTAGCTATAAGATATTCCGAGCTATCACATCCAGAGTATACTAAGGATAGATTCTTGGCTGAGACCGGCTATATGGTTAAATATGCGCGCTACCAGCCCAACCACCCCAAGTGGGGTATATATCAGCAGGCGATATTCGATGTTATAAGAGGTATAGAGGGTGGAGCGCTGGATACCGGCCAGGCTGTGGATAGTCTCAGAAGAATTCTGGAGTCCCAGCTGGGCGAGGATGTGGTTATAAAGGGCAGCTGATGGGGGAAGCCTTTTGAGGCTTAGCAGGGTTTTTTTCCTGCTGGGATTTCTAGGTGTGCCCACAGCTGTTGTGATCCTATTTATCCTAGTCCCCGCTATTTTGACCCTTATTATCTCGTTCACAGGCTTGGATCACAGGTTTAGATGGGAGTATGTGGGTTTGGAGAACTATAGAAAGATATTGATAGATCCTAATATCTGGATCTTCGTGGTGAATACGGCGATATTCGTGGTAGGGACACTCGTGTTTAACGTGGGTGTAGGTCTCTTCTTAGCACTGCTATCCACACACGTGGCAGAGCCTATAGGCTATCTAGTGAGAGCGGTATATCTACTCCCGAGGGTAACGCCATCTGTTGTTTTTGCCTTCATCATGCTGTGGATCTTCTCCCCACTGGATAGCGGTGTTCTCAACTCTTTTCTGAGAAACCTGGGGATAGAACCTATCCCCTGGACAACTGGTTATCCATGGATCTTCCTCTTCATAGTCAATGGGCTCGTTGGATGTAGCCTCGGGATGCTGATCTTTACGTCGGCGATAAAATCGATCCCTCAGGACTACATAGTTGCTGCGAGGGTTGATGGGGCGTCTACGCTGACTATAATTCTGAGGATAGTTATTCCCATGATCAGAGGGCATATAATGTTTGTCACAGCCTATCAGACGCTCTCGCTGATAACCTCTTTCGAGTATATATTGCTCACACTAGATGGGGGTCCTGGATACTATACCACGGAGGTGTGGGCCCTAGCAGCGTTTCACAGAGCGTTTGCCCAGTATGCTCTCTCCTCCCAATATGGCTACGCAGCTGCTATGACGGCATTCCTCGTGGCCTCCGCAGCTATCCTCACAGCACTATATTGGAGAGCGTTCAGGATAAGGGAGATGATATCCCAGCCAAAGATAGAGCTATAGGGTGGGTAGGATGGCTAGACCCCATGGAATTGTTGTAAACCTTGTCGCAATAGCTATAGCTGCTATAGGGATGGCCCCCTTCGCCCTGCTGATCCTACTTGCCTTTAGCAAGAGCCCTACATCCCTAGAGGGCTTCACCCTCGACAACTTCGCCTTCCTCATAACTGGTAAGCTGTTCACAGAGGCTAGGTATTCCAGCATCTACCCAGATATATATGTAGTCACACTCAACACCTTGATCCTGGCTCTCAGCGTTTCAGGTATAGTAGTGCTCCTATCATCGATGGCTGGTTATGTCTTGTCTAGGTATAGTGTTCCTGGTAGGGGTTTCATGCTAGGCTTGATCCTAGCTCTACACGGTATACCAGTTATTATTCTACTAATTGGGCTCTATTTCCTTCTAAGATCTATGGGGATGATAAACAGCCTCCTAGGAGTGACGATGGCTAAGGCCGTGCTGGACCTCCCCCTAGGGGTCTGGGTGATGAAGGGGTTCTACGATGGCGTGCCATGGGATATAGAGATCGCGAGTATAGTGGACGGGGCGGGGAGGCTGAGGACGTGGCTGAGAATTATGATGCCCCTTATAAGGCCTGGGATCGCTGCTCTTGCTGTGCTGGAATTCATATCAGGCTGGGGAGAGTTCCTCCTCATATATACCCTTATCTTTAGCAACACAAGCTGGACATTATCAATGGTTATAAGGGGGCTTATAGGGGAGATGGGGAGTGTAAATCTCAACTTGATAGCTGCATTATCTCTATACTACTTCATCCCTGTCCTCCTGTTTTTCATATTCACCCAGAAGTATCTCTTGAGGGTATCCCTGGGAGGGGTGAGGGGATAGATATGGTTGAGATCATATTAGAGGGGGTTACAAAGATCTTTGGGAGGAATGTTTATGCTGTAAGGGATCTGAGCCTGAGTATCAGGGATAAGGAGTTCGTGGTTCTCCTAGGCCCCAGCGGTTGTGGGAAGACAACAACCCTCTACATGATAGCCGGGATATATAGGCCTACGAGGGGTAACATATACTTTGATGGTGTGCTTATGAATGAGGTGGATCCGAGGGATAGAAATGTTGGCATGGTCTTCCAAAGCTATGCCCTCTACCCCCACATGAGTGTATATGATAATATAGCTTTCCCCCTGAAGATAAAGAAGCTACCTACAGGCGAGATCAGGAGGAGGGTTCTAGAGGTAGCAGAGATGCTGAGGATCAGAGAGCTTCTCGATAGAAAGCCATCCCAGCTTTCTGGGGGGCAGCAGCAGAGGGTAGCATTGGCGAGGGCAATAGTTAAAGAGCCAAGGGTATTCCTAATGGATGAGCCCCTAAGTAATCTAGATGCTAAGACAAGGGTTGAGATTAGAGCTGAGCTTAAGAATCTACAAAGAAGACTGGGGATTACTACCATATATGTAACACACGATCAGGCGGAGGCTATGAGCCTAGCCGATAGAATAGCTGTGATGAATGCTGGGGTCCTGCAGCAATACGATACACCTGAGAACATATATAGAAATCCCAAGAACATCTTCGTAGCATCCTTCATAGGCAACCCTCCCGCAAACCTGCTCGATGTTACGATAGACTCGGAGGGCAACTTGGTAATAGGGGGTGCCAGGATAGAGGTCGGCGAGGGCCTTGGAAGAACTCTCAGGTCTATCGCTGCTCGGAATAGAGAGGCAGTGCTATTCATAAGACCGGAGGATGTGGAGGTGGTTGCCAGCGGTGGGCATATAGATGGCAGGGTCTTCGGGGTTGAATATCAAGGTAGAGAGGCGGTTCTCCACATAGAGATCCCCGGTGGAGGAGTTATAAGGGCTATATCTCCTCCAGACGGTGCCTCTGTAGGTGCGAGGGTATGGGTGAGGTTCAATCTCGAAAAGATCCACCTGTATAGCAGGGGAGGAGAAATACTGATATGAAAGATCATCTTAGGGGGGATATGGGAAGTGGGGGCGAACCATGGGGAGCTTGAGGCCAGGATAAGGAGGATCTTCCGGAGAAGGCCCCTGATCATAGCCCACAGAGGATATCCAGCTAAATATAGAGAGAACACTATCGCGTCTTTCTTAGCAGCGAAGGAATTGGGAGCCGATATGATGGAGATAGATGTTAGGGTATCTGCTGATGGTAGCTTGGTCGCTATCCATGATCCAGATATACATGGTAGGCCTGTTAGAAGTGTTAGAGATAGAGAGATAAGGATCCTGGGGATAGATTTTGTGGAAGAGATAGTTGAAGCCCTGCCAGGAGATACACTGTTTATGTTGGATATAAAGGACGAAGGCTCTATATACGCTCTTGAGAGGCTGATTAGTGAGAAATCCATTGATGATCGGGTAGTCCTAGCTGGAGTTCCGAGAGCGGTTGAGATACTTGGAAAGAAACTCGCGTTGGTTATGGCGCCTTCTTTCGAGCTGTGCGACTGGCACGAGACATTGAGGAGGGCTATATCTATGGGGGCCCATGTACTTAATGATCACTATAGCTGCTACGATCCACAGGCACATAGAGAAGCCGTTAAAAGGGGGATTAGAATCTCCACCTGGACTGTAAACGATCCCAGCGATATAGAGCGTATGGCAGCCCTAGGGGTGGATGCAATAGTTACAGATAACCTAGTGGATGCCCTAAAAATAGCTAGGAAGTTCAGAAGGAGTGTTTGAGGGTGTGAGATGGCTAAACATGTTGCGGCACATGCCGATCCTAAGATGGGATGGAGGCCTTGCCATGGGGAGTAAAAACCCTTCAGTCAGATTGCAAATCCCTATCCGAATATAATTCTATAGAACACCGAGCTACGTGAAAAATATATCCTCCATATATAACATTTTCTAAGGGGTCTATATGGATAGAGAATCTTTTGGTAGCAGTTTTAGAAGATCCCTAGCTATTTTGATAGCGTGGGTAGTTCTCTACATAGTTGTGTCAGCGATCTTCAACGGTTTTTTAATACCCTTTTTAATGAGATATGGTTTTGATATCTCCGCCTATGCAAGCTATATAAACGTGGGTTTCGCCCTCTTCTTCGGCTATATGATTGTTAGATCTGTTGCTAACACGATATACTGGTCTATGAGGGCTAGATATGATCATCCACAGGCTGCGGCTGTGAGGAGTATAATCCAGCTAATTGGTGTAGGGGCTCTCCTAGCAGGGATAGCAGGCGGGGTTGCGGGTGGTGCTGCAGGGGTCGCCCTCGGAGGCTTTATAGGGATTGTTGTTGGCTTTGCCTCACAGCAGATCCTTGGACAGGCTGTTGCAGGGCTATTTATATTAATCGCCAGGCCTGTCAGGATAGGGGATGAGGTTACAATTGCTGGGGAAACGGGGAGGGTTGAGGATATAACATCTCTCTTCATAATAGTTCAGAAGGGTGATGGTACAACTGTGCTTATACCTAATAACATGGCAATAGGATCTAAAATATATATTATTAAGAGATACGAATCTGCAAAAGCCTAGATATATCGATCTATGGATAGTATTTAATAGATATGCTGAATCCTCTGCTATAAATCTATTACGGACTCTTCTTAGTATATCTTAGGTGTTGAGGGATGATCACGGGTGGTAAAGATCTTTGTGATCTATATAAGAAGGTTATGGAGGATCTTAAGAGGATCTCGCAAACCCCTGGCTATATAGATAGGAGGGGTGGGCTTACATCAGAAGGTAGGGCTTATATAGCATCGATTGCTAGGTATATGGCTAGGAATAGGCTTGGATGCCTAGAGATCCTTTGGGAGTTGAGGGATAGGCTGGATAAGCTAGAGAGTCTCTATCAATGTATCCAGAGCTATTTAGAGGAGTGTGGAGAGAAGAACTACTAGCTTTTTCACTAAAGAACGGCTCTACGGATTAGGGCGAAGCTCTATGCTTAAAACCCTTTCTAGGTGATGCTTATTCTAGGATATAGATTAGATGTGTTTAGATCTTCTCTCTCGGTCTATATGCCACTAGTGATACTGTGAGTGCTATCGCCAATATCGCTGGGGTTAAGAATGAAGCGTATACTGTGGATCCTTCTAGAGATATGGAGACCCTCTCTGTTAGATACCCTGCGAGTGGTGATCCAATTGCTACCCCTAGTAGGAGCATTGAGCTATATATAGCGGAGCTAGTTCCCCTCGCGGGTGCTGGGACGTCCACGGCTATTTCCGATGACGATACCAGGATCATTGCGAGGGCTATGCCGTTGAGTATTGCTGATACATATCTAGCCCAGTCTGATAGGTTTATACCTAGAATGCTCATTGATGCTGTGAGGAGGATTCCT
>JAWAXC010000022.1 GCA_038897115.1 Sulfolobales archaeon
GGATGGTTCACCAGTTATATCCTGGATCTGGAGGACATTCTCTATATTGGCTAGCTCCCTTGCAACAGATTCGAGCTTCTTAGGATCTACCTTGATGAATATAAACGCCCTCACCTTGAAGCCCAGCCTCTGATAATCTATGATCGATACCACCTTCTTTATAAGCCCCATCTGCTTGAGCCTCCTAACCCTTATATATGCTGTTGATGGACTCATATTAAGTCTCTTGCCAAGCTCTACGAAAGTTATGTTTCCCTCCTCCTGCAGCACCTCTAGTATTTTTAGATCCTTCTCATCTATCTCAGACATGGCTTACACCCCCACTTTATATCATTAAAAAGTTTAGCTATAAAGCTTTTAAATCTATCCTCGAGCAGGTGCTCAGAGTATAGACTTTTCTATTATATCGAGCAGCTAGATTTATTATGTAAATATTTAATATTATTTGGAGTTGGGTATGGATAGCAATACTCTTAGCAAGATTATCGAGCAGCTAGATCCCCAGGAAAGGATCGTGTTTGAGTATTTTAGGAAAAACATATCTGTGGGAGAGATCCTTGCTGTGAAGGAGTTAAGGCTTCTCTATAAGCTAGAGGATCCCATAAGAGTCATCGACTCACTGATTAGGAAAGGGCTTTTAGAGAAGGGGGTTGGATGTATAAACCTATCCTCTAGTGTTAGGGAGATGCTTAAGAAGAGGGTATAGATAGCTACACATAGAACATAGATCGCCTGAGCCTATAGGAGCACCGCATATGGAGCATTTCCTCTCAACACCGCTGAGGATCTTTATAACCGCTTCAGAAGAGCTATACATGATCTCTGGCGAATGGCTATAGATCCTAGTAAGCTCGTCAACCCCTGGCACTGCCATACTATCTAGGCCTAGAGCTGCTTCCCCATAGCTATTAAATATATATTGGTTAGATAGAAACGCCAACGCAGTAAGATCTATTGAGGATAGATTATAGATAGGGTTTATAGTTATTACATCGCCTGCTCTTCGTAGGGGTTGAGACTCTACAGCGAGCTCGAAATCCATATAAGCAATGCCTAGAAAGCCTATGAGGGAGCATAGATCCCTAGGCCTTATAAGGGCAGATATATTGATACCAGTGGATTTGCTTGTGATAAAGCCTAGAATATATTCAGCTTTTAATAGGCAACCAGTAATCCTCACGGGATCATCAAATACCCTACATAGATCTACTATATATTTTCTATCCACACCGATATCCACCACATATATATCTCCCTTGGCAAACACATCCTTATACCCTCTATAGGAGAGGAGTGCTATTCTATTACCATGACTCCTGAGGCTCCTAGCAAGGTATCTCATAGAGATCCAAAACCACGGAGGGATCTTCAGAGGCTCTACAACCAATAGCTGATCTCCTGGATTTAGAACCCTATAACCCCCAATAGCCCTTCTAATAGCCTTCACAACAGCCCTTTCAAAACACCTAGTGCAGAGAGGTTCACCGGAAGCTCTTAACAGATAGGAAGCATCTCTGCCACATCTGGCACAGCTCCTCCTAGCTATCCCGAAACCAATTCCCACCTATATATATCGCAAACCAATATTAGAGTGGTGTGATGAGCGACTTCGGTTCTGAGCGGTGAAGAGCCGTGTGAGGGCTGAATACCTTAGGAACCGCTTAAATGGAGGATCTAGGCTTTTAACTGAAGACCTTTGTTTTCGAGTAGAGAGCTTCTATCTAATTTGAAGTTAGCTAGAAGAGCTATATCTATTACAGCTGAAAGCACCGCCCATTTAGAGTGGGGAGATCCGATTTATACGGGGGGTGATTATGTTTATCGGGGCTAGAAGGTGGAGTATGACAAAGAGGTATGCTTATAAAGCTTGATGAGAATCTTTGATTTGATATGCTGGCACAGTAATTTTTATTGGCGGCATATTGGTGAGCACTATGCTAGGGAAGATCTTAGAGGATATCCTGAGAAGATCTAGAGAGGCTGAGTGGATCTCCGAGGCCCTGGAGGAATATAGGGAGATCCTTGAGAGGGAGTGGCTTTCTAGGGATAGGCCTAGGGGGGTTGTGGATATAGATGTGAGGAGATACAGCAGGGCTGTTGTGATAGGAGATATACACGGTGATCTAGATACCCTACTTTCAATCCTAGAGCAAATAGATCTTGAGAGGGTTATGAGGGAAGACACACTATTGATCTTCCTGGGAGACTATGTTGATAGAGGGGATAAGCAGTTAGAAACCCTGCTCCTAATATCAAAGCTAAAGGCTCTCTATGGGGAGAGAGTTATAACTCTTAGAGGTAATCATGAGCCTCCTGAGAGCCTTCCAGTATATCCCCATGACTATCCAGAGGTTCTTAGATGGAGGTTTGGCCCGCTGTGGAGAAGCTTATATGATCTCTCAAGAAAGATTTTCGATCTACTACCCTATGCAGCAATATATAGAGGCTCAGCCGCCTTCCTCCATGGTGGAATACCTGTTTTCTCAACAATAGATTGCTGGGAGGATGTGAAATGCATATTAAATGCCGAGGAGAGTGAGAGAACATTAGAGGAGATCCTATGGAACGACCCAGCAGAAGACCCGGATATAGAGTATGCACCATCACCAAGAGGAGCAGGCTATCTATGGGGGGAAAAGATAACAGAGATATTCCTGAGAAAAACAGGTCTAAAAGCAGTTATAAGAGGCCATGAGGCTGTGTGGGAGGGCTATAAGCTAAACCATGGATCAAGAGTAATCACGATCTTCTCGAGGAAAGGCCCTCCCTATTATAATGCATATGCAGCAGCATTACGAATAAACCTAAGGGATTTTAAGGGGTTCTCCAGGGAGAACGTATTGCTACTGTGAGTCCAAAGTCCTCTCTAGCCCTATATCTACTCATATCCCAGGGATTAGAGGCTTTTATCCATATCTATTCTAAGATCTTCTTAGGGGTTATGATTATATCTATGGGAAGTATCAGCTGGGTTCGAATCCTTTTTCCCTCCTTAGATCTATCATGTCCTCGAGATCTTCCCCAGTGCTTATAAGGGTTACTGGGATCCTTAGCTCGTTCTCGATATTCTCTATAAACCTTCTAGCCTCTGGTGGAAGTTTATTCCATTCTCTAACACCCCTTGCCCCTCTGAATAGGGCGTCTATCTTTGTTATAGCTATTTGTGTAGCCGAGTTGATCTTAACAGCTCTTCTGGCAAGCTCTATGTTGAATGGCGCCACCCTTCTAAGCCTCCCCGTAACTGTGCCCCTCTCTATGAGGCCTAGCCTCTCTATCTCCTCCAAGCTCAGCTCCCCCTCTAGCGGTCCCTCACCAACCCTTGTGATATATGATTTAAAAACAACTATGATATCCTCAACATATTTTGGTCCTAGGCCTGCCTCTGATAAGATGCCTGATGCCGATACATCTCTAGAGGTCACATATGGATATGTTCCGTGGTATAGGCTTAGATAGAGCCCCTGGGTCCCCTCCACCATGGCCCTCAAACCCTTATCAATCAGCTCCAATATCTCTGAAACGCTATCACATAGAAGTGACTCGAGCTCCTTGAACTCCCATGCTAGCTTGAGTCTTCTTAGAACTCTCTCGGCTGTTGCAGCTCCAACACCTTGGAACGTAGATCCTATTCCTCTTAGAATCTCATCCCTCCTCTCAGCCTCCATATGCCTATCCTCTATAACCCCAGCATATCTATCAACACATATCCTACCAGCAACCCCTGTCTCTGATATCTCTCTCAGAAGTACATCGATCTTTACCAGCGATCCCCTAGCTATGTAGAGCCTTAGATCCTTGTTAACAAATGCCGATGGCACTATTCTTAGCTTCCATGTCCTCCCATTATATACTACAGTGTGACCAGCATTGATGCTCCCAGTTCTCATAGCAGCAGCATATCCCCCATTCAAACCCAGGTATCCCGCCACCTTACCCTTGCCCTCGTCTCCGAAGAAGCCTCCACATATAACTGTTATCACTGCTTACCACCCACCCATGGCTCTCTATAATAGCTCTCCCTAATCGCCCCTGGCGCGAGCACTATAAACCTTGCCTTCTCCCACAGCTCCTCAATATTCCTAGCACCAACATATGAGAACCCAGATCTTATGCCGCTTACAAGGTTTGATATAACATCTTGCACAGATCCTCTGTAGGGGATCAGCATCTCTATACCCTCTGAGGCGTAGGAGGAGAGATCCTCGGGATCCTGGCCATCTATAGAGAGCCTCTGGATATAGGAGGAATTGCTAGCCATACCCCTATAGAGCTTATATTTATAGCCCCCAATCATAACAGGCTTACCAGGCGCCTCATCCGTTCCAGCTAGTAGATAGCCTATCATAACGCTTGAAGCCCCAGCTGCTAGTGCCTTAACAATATCCCCAGAAGATCTTATACCGCCATCAGCTATAACAGGGATCCCATATTGCCTTGCAACCCTGGACACCTCGATTATAGCTGTGAGCTGGGGAACACCAACCCCAGCAACTATCCTGGTGGTGCAGGCATGGCCAGGCCCTATACCAACCTTCACCCCATCAACCCCCAGCTCTATTAGATCCCTTGCAGCCTCAGCAGTAGCTATGTTACCAACCACTATATCAATATCATCCCCTAGAACCCTTCTAATAGATTTAACAGCATCCATAGCCAGCCTGCTATGGGCGTGGGCAACATCCACTACAATAGCATCTACCCCAGCTCTATATAGCTTTTCAGCCCTCACAAGATAATCACCTCTAACACCTACAGCTGCAGCTACAGCTAGCCTTCCATCCCTCCCTATAGCCTCGCTGCTAGAGACACCCACAGGCTCCTCCTTAACCTTTAGAACCTCCTCAACCTGTCTCTCAACAGGTATGAACCTATGGATAACACCTATACCACCCATCCTAGCAAGTGCTATCGCCATTCTATGCTCTGTAACCGTGTCCATGGCTGCGCTTGATATGGGTATGTTTAGCCATAGCCTTCTAGAGAACCTTGTTTTTAGAGATACCTCTGATCTTGATGCCAGATCTGAATAGCCTGGTACGAGGAGAACATCGTCTAGGGAGAGACCATAGCCAACTATTTTCCCCAGATATCCCTACACTACCGTGGTTAAAGGGGTATTTAAGCACTGGGTTAGGAAAAAACATTTTTTTAACATGAAAAAGTAAAATCTATTCTCTAAATCCTCTTAGTAACTATTTCATAGGCTATTTCAGCAGCCTTCTCACCAGAGAGTAGCATAGCACCAAATGTAGGTCCCATTCTGGGGAGGCCGTGGTATTCAGCAACACTTATCCCAGCCAGCACGAGGCCTGGGAATACCTCGCCTGTTCGCTCCACAACTAGATCCTCTGAGACATCAGCCCACATAGGCCCGAGAACCGAGGACTTGAGGAGCCCTCTAGAGGCTAGCTTTCTAACAGCTGCTGCCTCATGCCCAGTAGCGTCTATAACAACCTTAGCCTCAAGGCCTATAGGATCTAGGCAGGTGATCTGCCTCGGCATACCCTGGACAGGTGCTGAGTTAACCACCACACCCTCTACCCTTCCATTCCTCACAATGAGATCCTCTAGCACTGTGAGTGTCAGAGCTCTAGCACCAGCCTCTAGAGCCTTGCTAGCTAGCTTAGAAGCCGCTAGAGGGCCGTGTGCAACATATAGACCTTTTCTATACTCTTTATAAGGTATCCCAAGCTCATCTAGGATCTTATTAGCTGGATATCTAAAGGTGACTGGATTCATTAGATAACCCCCCATCCACATGCCTCCACCAAGGTAGTTGTTCTGCTCTACAATGAGAACCTTCAACCCTCTGAGGGCTAGCTTCCACGCAGCAGTTAAGCCCGCCGGGCCTCCCCCCACTATTATCACATCACTCCTCGAATACTCCCTTATCAGATTATTGAACTCCTCAACAATTGCTGTCGCTATCTCCGCCTCAGAGACATCTGCAAAGATCTTATTACCCATGGGCTTTCACCAAAGGGAATGCGATAACTAGTTTATAAAAGCTCTATAGATTATCTATAGATCCTAGATGGCTTAGCCTAATAGAGATCATTGCTTTAAACCAAAGGCATCGACCCTATACTCTATACTCTCTGACAGGGCTAGAAGAACTCTCGCCTCGGCATATTCGATGCTCGTCCGCCAATATGATCTCTAGTATCTCTTCTATTTTTTAGATCTTTGTTAGAGGTTTTGATGTTATTCTAAGTGGGTTTCATAAGTATTTTCTCCTCGTTAAGTATTTGCGATGATACTATGATCAGTATTAATGAGAATGCTAGGAGATATCCTAAGTGCACTATAACCCCTATGGGATCGCCAATGGAAAAGGTCTTTATCGCCAATACTGAGTGCGTATATGGCAGGATCATCAGCGGGCCTAAAATCCACATGGGGAGTCTATCGAGATCAACGAACAATGCTGAGAAAAATATCGATGAGGATATAATCGTTATTATCGAGGAGGCTATCTGAGCTGTTCTCATAGTTGCGCTTCTAACTATAGCTGGGAGGGAGAGGGCTAGTGTTGAGAGTATTGTTAGATAGACTACAACTGCGCTTAGAACAACTAGCTGTGGATCATATGCCCTTCCCCCTAGAAGTCCTTGGGAGAGGATCTGGAGGAATATTATCACAGCGGCAACCTCCACTATAGAAGCGAAGAGCCCCACCAACGAGCTTGAGAAGGCCTTGGCCAGCACCAGCTCCCTCCTCTTGAGGGGAGATATGAGGAGGATCTCAAGTGTTCTCCTCTCTTTCTCACCCAATATAGAGTCGACAACATATGTTGTTGCAGGTGTGGAGACAAATACTAGTGAGAATGCGAGGAGCCTGGCAATATAGATCCTCATAGCCTGCTCAAAACTTATCTCAGCCCCGGAAGGCGTTATATAGGCTGTTAAGAGAACCAATATAGGATCTCTAACACTGCTTGGATCCACCTTAACCCCTGCTCGCATGGATAGAAGCTCTATCTTCATATTAGATATATTGATAGATAGATCCTGGATAGCTGAGTAGAGATCAGAGATAAGCCTATCAGCCCTCGGAGAGCCAGGGATCCTCTGGATCTCTAGCACAGCCCTATCAACTAAGGAGGAGAGGTTTTTGGAGAAACCCTGGGGTATTATGAGCACAACATCTATAGGCGATCCTGTATCCCCTCTATACACAATATAACCCTTAGAAGCCATCGAGGAAGCTATATAATCCTCAATATATGAGGAGGAAATAGAGATATTACCTATATATCCAGAAGAGCTATCTCTATTCACAATAAGGAGAGCACCCTGCTCCAGATACTGGAGATACGTTGTCATAAAGCCTAGGAGAGGTAGCATTACAAGTGGAAGAACAGCTAGGGCTGCGAGAGTCCTGTAATCCCTTATAAGCTCTAATAGCTCCTTCCATAGGAGGGGCTTTATAGCCATCTATATCCAAGCAGCTATATGTCTAAGAAATATATAGATAATGATATTATACCGGTCAAAGAGGATTACAATACATGTTTTATTGACTATCTATATAACGATCCGCCTAACTATATCTTTCGCAAATGGTATATCGATTATCAGCGAGAGCGTGAGAACCCCCTCCCTATAGCCTATCAACAACTCCCTATCATATCCCCCTATTGCTTTCCTAACAGCAGATATTATATCCCTCAGATCTAGGGGTCTCTGCCATGCTAGGATTAGAAGAGGATTACAGGATTGAAGATTATAGATAAATGATCCAGGTTCTCCCCTATAGATCGCAACACTATATTCCTTGCTAAAATATAGAGACTCATCTCTTAGCCTCATCTCAACCCTATAAGACCTAGCCCTAGATCTTGCATGTGAAATAATAGAGCCCTTTATACCACATCCTCCAAGCTCCAGGCTGAATGTCGCTAGCTCCTCCCCTTCTCCCAGCTTCTCCTCAACCCTAATCATGGGGAGGCTTGGGAATATCGGTATTAATAGGAGATTTTTAAAACCCACGCCAGCAACTCTATATATATCTCCGATTAATACACCCTCATCACCCCTCACAGCTATGATCGCACCTAACGAGCCCAGTCTACCCAGATCCCTCATATCGATTCCTAGCTGGCTCTCCCCTAGCTTCTCGATTCTAACCAGCGTTATATATGATCTACGTCTATAGGATCCCTCGATACGCGCTCTACAGATCTCCACCCTGCCGCCGAGTAGATTTAGATAGCCATATCTCTTCAGATCCTCAGCTATTCTCTCAATAGCATTATTCATCCTAACCTTATACAGGATCCAAAGCCCATATGATCCAACTAGTATGGATAGGAGAAGCAAGAATATAATCTGCCCCCATGTGGGATATATACTAGTGAGCACAACATAGAGTATATAGGATCCAATAGCCATCGCTAGCATATTCGAAATAACCCCTCTAGCTATGCTACCCTTAACAACAACCAAAGTATATGATCTAGCATCCATCTATTCGAAGCCCCTCAATAATATGGATAGACTAAGCATAAACTTCAGACTATATCCCTGCATATCCCTATATCCTCAGCTAGGTAGCTATAAACCCTAGATATCCATGAATAAAATATATGATGATATCTTGACTATATCCTTCAATAAACTTCAATAAAATATATCCTAGTAATATGTTGAAAGATCTCCCCTAATCTATTCTAAACTTTTTTGATCGATAATTCAACCCCAGCTTCCCTAATTATCTTTTTCACCATCTGAGCATCTATATATGGTATTGTTGATAGTCCTTTGCTAGCTAGATACGATACTAGTGCTTGTGCAAGCTCCCTATCTATATAGCCGTCTATATCGCCCTTGTAGAAGCCGAGCCTGCTGAGGGCTAGCTTTAAGATCTTCACATCATTAGCTGGCATAGCTATTATATCCCTCGAGCCGGGTCTCATAAGCCTTGTTGAGTCGTATAGCTTGAATATCCTTATAAGCTCTATAACAGGCTCTGGATGATCGTCTACCCTGAGATCTACATATCTATCTCCAAACCCTAGGAACCCTCCATTCTCTCTAACAACAAGTATTGCTGCGCTCTGCTTTCCCCTTCTATCCCCTCCAGCCCTGTCACCTGCTTCTAGGGCTGCGAGGAGCTTATCTACAAGCTCTCCCTCTGTCGATTCATATGCCTCTAGCATGGCATCTAATACCCTCTCCCCAACCAGTATATTCCCAAGTGCCACAACGTGTTTCCCAAACTTATGCCCCTTCCAATCTATACAGTTCCTCCCAGTAAAAGCTGCAACCCTACCCCTAGCATCTACTATCCCAACCTGTCTAACCTCTCTATCAGGATCCTCCCTCAATAGCGTGTCCAGAACAGATTGGGGATCTATGCCCCTGGCAAGCATCTCCAACCCTCTAGGGCCATAAAGATAGTTAGCCCTAGCCTGGGTTGCTATAGCACCAACACCCGCCCTAGCATGTGGAACAACAGCCCCCGCTGCTAAAAATTTGCTGGCAACAGCAACCCCTAGATCACCTGTATATGGATCGAAACCCACGATACTAAAGGTCACGACAATCACCATTTATCTTAATCCCGAAAAACTATATTTTTATCGAAACACCGTTTCTCCCTAGATGTTCATTCCATTCATCTTATAGTTCTTGGTCACATCTAGAGGTTCTACCTCGCCCATAGGGATCTCGGTATCCCTATAGGCTCATGGGTGGCTGTAGAGCCCAACGGCATGGGGCTCCCATCTAGGGTAAACCTGCATAGGCTTGGAGCAGCGCTCCCATCACCCAGGCAGGCTCTAAATATATAAGCTTATCCTCTAAACATCAAAAAGATTGCAGCCCCATAGCCGTCTATGGAGGGCTAGATCTATATTCTCCATATAACCCCTGCAGATCTTTGATCGCGAGACCCCTCAAAATAAAACTAAGTTAGAAGAACATCCACCGCCTATAGCTTTCTAGATCTCCATAGCAGATTCATCGCGAACTCGATTATGGAGAAATATATTTTGGAAACCCAGAGATCTATGGATGTAGCATATAGATTAAAAATAAATCCGGTGATGCATAAGAGACTACGGTGATGTATGGGGCCCTCGCCAGAGGGCATCTGATCTGTGATGTAGGGCCAAAGCTCTGATCAAAGGAGAATTATGGGAGAGAAACAACGCTGCTGTTTCCACCTAAAAACTATATCTATAATAGCTATACTTGTTCTTCGAAGAAGTGTTTTAAGAATTTTAAATGGTAAGGCCTGTCGCTGTTGTTATTATGCCATTATCACGGCTATCATTGCGTAGTGACCGAAGCCGCAGGGTTCTGCGCAGAGCGTATGGTATTTACCCTGTTTTACAGCTGAAAGCTCTGCCCTCTAAGCCGAAGAGGAGATCACACACGCTATAATGAGGATCTATAAATATCTAGAGCCAGCCAGAAGAGCTGAAGAGGCTATTTAGAATAAAGGAACCAAAGATTCTGCAAAGAAATGACACCCTATTGCTTGGCACTCCTCAATGGAGGCTGTTTCGGGTTTAGCGATATATCTAGATATTTCTATTTATTTCTAGTTGTTGATATTTTTGTATAGTGGGTTGAAGATTCTGAGGAGAACTGTTGTTCTCGAGGCTTGGCTAATAGGTTTGGCAGGAAAGCACTTAAAGAGATTGGAGAAGCATATAAAGAGATGCTAGGCTATGCTCTAGAGCATAGCGCTTCACAAGAAACATTACATAAAATCTTCTACAATACATCTCTCCTCAGATCGGAGGGGTATGGCGTTCCCCTGACAGAGCCCCATGGGGTGCAGGTGAAGCTATTGAACCCACACCAAGGGCTAACCCCACTCACGGAACTCTAATTACTTCTAAATATTTTTAGTTCCATGAGTGGGGAAATGCTCATATAAGAAGAAATAGAACGAAATATTTAAGGTTTCCTGCCCCTGCCCATCTAGCCTTACTAATGCTTATTATCTCTAACAAGTATTTTCTAGCTGGTGGCATTCTCTGGGTATAGCTACATGGCTTAATAATAATTTGACAAAGCTCTGTATCCAGCCAGCCGAGGCTGTGAAGTCCATGGAAATAATCCCTTTAGACTAGCTGAGGTGCGCTGAGATGTACTTGTCAAGCGCTAAGACCATGGCCAGGGGCTCTCCGAGGGTTCTAATGAATGTGGACTGGGATCTAGCTATATCGAGTCTCTTCATAAGGCTTCATAGCGATTTGAAGGACAACTTAGTGGGGATCGTGATTCCTGAGGGTGAGGTTTATGAGAGCAATGTCCTCGTCATTGTTAAGAAGAGGGATCTAGATACCATCTCTAAGATCCTTAGGATCGCTGGCGAGGTTGAAGATATGTTCGGCGGGAGGATCGTTATAAACCCATACATAGCCCACGAGGGTGAGGAGAACGTTATTAAGGCATTCAAAGAAGCTTCTAGAGGAGGCAGCTAAGGATCTCGAGATCGGATGTTATAACAAGGCCGCATCGGCATCCTACTTCGCAGTTAGGAAAGCCTCAGAAACACTACTCAGGATCCTAGGGGAGGCAGTCCCCAGGAGGGACGATAAGCTGGCCAACGCGATAAAGTACAAGGGCTTAACAGAGGTCTCCGAGATCCTAAAGATCCTCTACCAGGCCAGGAAAGAAGCCGACTACGGCGAGGGAGTAACCGAGGAAGAGGCCAGAGCAAGTGTCGAGATGGCTAAAAAGGCTATAGAAGTTATCGAGAGATTCATAAGCTTAGTTGGCAGAGACTCAGTAGTTCCATAGGTAGATATCCATAATTTCTCATACAGCTCCCGATTTTTAAGTCAAGCACGCTCCTCAAGAGCCTGGCAAGAGTTCGAAGATAAACTTCGAGATTGTCCATATATGGAGCTATGGATATCTGCTGAGGAGATTGAAGGAGGTTGGAGGACAGGAATATAGTTTCTCCTAAGACTGAGGAGTGTGAGGATATAGAGATAGCTGGCAAGGGGATCGACGATGTTGGTGAGGAGAGAATATGTGTCGAGAGCGCCTCAAGATCCAGCATTAGACTTGAAGATCAAAGGATGTTTGGTGCTTTCATAGACGATGCAGTATCCAACTGACTTATCAACTATGAGTATTGGAGATGTCGAGATACCTATCCACCTAGTATGTATAGCTGCTGGAGCCTTTGAGAGGAATAAGTTTGGAGTCCTCTAAGACTCCCATATACCGCTATAAGAGGGGGCTTGGAGCAGTTTCAGTTTGAAATACCTCTGGGTAACAAACCTTATAAGCCTATGTAAAACCCGAAACGGTTTATGAGGATGGGGGAGAAGGCATGTTTATAAGTGTGTATGTGTATTTAAAAGTTGGTAGGGGTGTAGAGATGGGTGTGAAAACGATCACTATATCGATCGAAGCTTATGAAGCTCTATTAAAGCTTAAGAGGCCTGGCGAGAGCTTCTCAGACGTGATATTGAGGCTTGCAAAGAAGAGGAGTCTATTAGATCTCGCGGGTGTGTGGAAAGATGTTAATGATGAGGAGTTAGATAAGATATTGAAGGAGATAAGAGAAGCATGGTTAAAATGGGGTACCAAGATAGAATGATTGTTCTAGACACCGATATCCTGATCGACTTTCTAAAGGGTAGAGAGTTAGCTGTGAATATAATAAGGGGTTTTCTAGAATCTAGAGTCCGCCTAGCAACAACGGTTATAAATATTTTCGAGCTGTCCTGGGGAGCATATAGAATTGGTAAGTTGAGGGATGTTGAAGAGCTGTGCGATATACTAGAGATCCTCAACCTCACATTGAGGGAAGCTTTAAAAGCCGGCGAGGAGATCGCATATCTATATTCAATAGGGCATCCTATAGATATCAGAGATCTACTGATCGGAGTTATAGCACGTGAGAACGGATACCCAATCCTCACAGGCAATACTAAACATCTCAACAAGATACGCGGGCTAAAGGTGATACCATATCACAGAGGTTCTAGCTCATAGCAGTTCAGGCTGTTGCAGGTTTAGCGATAAATTTAAATATCTCTTATCACTCTAGTTTACTTGGTTGGGGCAGAGGGCTGCCCCAGTGATTCGCGCTGCGTTGAGGGGCAGCGGAAAACACACCAGGTGGGAGCACTGTGACGTTGGGCTCGACAGAGCCCCATGGGGTGCGGGTGAAGCTGGTGATCCCACACCAAGGGCTAACCCCACTCACAAACACCGTGAGTGGGGAAACGCTCGCCTCACTACCCTCTATTAGCACCCTAGGGGAGAAGGTCAGAACCTTTTATCCTAAATCGTAGTTTCACAATATAAATTCTGTTCAATTATCTAGGAACCATTATCGTTTAGGGGTTAGGTCTTCATTGCTGTTCATGGTGTTTGATATCCCCTCTCGCCCTCATACTCTCTGTCTGCTCCCTATGCCGCCTGCGGGAGCTAGCCTCTCCTCGGGGACGTGGAGTGCTCCTCGGACGGCTTCTCCTCCTCATATTGCTCATAGAGTTCATTGCGTCGTGTCCCTCTAACCCATAGTTTTGCTAGAAACACTATAGGTTATTCTGTACCATAAACAACCATGAAAACCAGAAGAGAGGCCAAAGGTAAGAAGTAGCCATGAGAACAAATAGCTTTTAGCATTAAGTCTATAAGCCTAATTTGCTCTAGTCCCTCTGAATATATATTTATGATTAGAGCTAAGATTGAGAGTAAGCTTGAGTTGAAGTTCAAAGAGCTAGCTATGAAGAGATTTGGTTATAGTAAGGGGCGATTAGTAAGGCTGTCGAAGAGGCCATCTTAATGTGGATAATGTTTGCTGAAAGGAGGTCCATCGTTTTCGAAGGCTACCTCGTTGAGGTCATTGATAGAATCTTTTCCGAGATCGATATGGACTCTATCGAACTTCAACATAGAATTAAGGACATATAGACGTCTACGGAGGTAGACTGGTGTATCTAATAAACAGAAATATATTCTTAGAGGTAATGCCGAGATGTGGTATATGAAAATCCGAAACAGCTTCGGAAAGGCTTATCAATTTGCTGTTAAAAAGCGATGCTCAAGGATTCGAGTAGCTATGAATAGAGAGATATTTAATTAAAGACGATCTTATCGAATCTGGATCCCCTCTCTCTTTAGCTCCTCAATAGCTTCTTTAGCAGCCCTGAAACCCTCAACACCTGCAGGTGCTCCGGCATATATCATTGCCTGTATAAGGGCCTCTTTAATCTCCTCCAATGTACATCCATTCCTTATAGCCCCCTTAACATGGATCTTAAGCTCGTTAATCCTACCCAACGCTGCTAGCATCGCAATATTTATGAGACTCTTATACTTTCTCGGTATAGCTTTTCCAGCCCATACTATCCCCCACACATATTCATTCAATATATCCTGAAGATCTCTATCAAACTCCGTAGCACTTTTCATAGCCTCCTCAACATATTTCTCACCCAACACCTCCTTCCTTATCCTAAGACCAACCTCATACCGTGACGACATATTATTCCCCCCTAACCCAGCATACTAACTAAGACTAATATCTATAATCTATGGATTTCTAGAGTATCCATATATTTCTAAAAACCCGGGTTCTTCACAATCTAATTTAGAAGCTGGCTTCAACTACTCTTTGGCTTTTGGTAAATAGACTATGATCTTTTAAAACAGATAGGGCGAAAAACCCTAATAATAACGGAATCTTAGAAGGCATTAGCAGATAATTATATAGAGAAGCTAAGCTATAACACGGGGTTTCAATTATATTGGGTAAAAGCTTATACTGCCCATAATAAAACATACTATGGTGGGCCGGTAGCTCAGCCTGGAAGAGCGCTCGGTTGGCATCCGAGAGGACCCGGGTTCAAATCCCGGCCGGTCCACCATAGATCTTCTAATTATTGCTGTGTATAGACTAGTATATATATGGGATAAGATTAAATAAAATTAAATTAAAATTACTAGCATAGCGTATTGGATATAACTTCGCTGGACGGCTCCTATATCTCTTTAAGCTACTCAGAAGATATTTAGAAGAGATCCTTATCAGGAGCCTATGGAACTAAATTTTCCGGGTTTTTAACGATATTATGTTATCAGAATAGTTCGTTATAAAAAGTTATTGGTTTTGCTTTTCCTGAATATGTGTTTATTTATGTTTTTATGTAATATGGTTCTGAGACCTTGCTTGACGATACAAGTACTATCCACATTCCTCCGGTAGCGTGTCCTGGGATTCCACATGCTATCCAGTATATTCCTTCTGCTACTGATGATGCCTTTAATACTGTGCTCTGACCAGGATCTATTCCTGTGAGGTATCCTGTCTTTCCTTGGGAGCTATCTGGCGCCCATGCTAATAGCTCTCCATCTCTAGAAGGATCTGTGCTTTTTGGTACCGCTGTGTTGTTCTTTATCAACCCTACGCTGTGGGGCAGACCACCAGGATCTTTGTTTATATATGTGATCTGTAGATTCCAACCAGCTGGGATATATATTACAAGCCTACCTCTGGTTGTTCCGTTAAAGTCTAGCTGTGATGTCACTGTATCCAGTGTGACAAAGACTGTTTTGCTCGATGCGTCATAGGGTAGCTTGGTTCCTTCAGCTGATGGTGGTGTTGTCTGTGCTGGTGGAGATGGTGGAGATGTTGTCTGGTATCCACTTGGTCTTGATATGTTTTGGATATATAGTGCTATCAAAACTACTGCTAGGATTATAACTACGATGGCTATAACGGCTGTTGTTGTGCTTATCGCCCTTCTATATCTGGTCAAACTGGTTCCCTTCTATATCCTGCTTTCAAAGATATAAATCTGGGTAGGCTAACCCATTAGTTTATCTGGAGCTATATATTGTTGGATAGCTATATACTGTTATATATAGGTATATACATGGGTTTCTCGGATCACATGTATTTCCTCGCACATGGTTAGGCTATTTAGATAATGTTCTATCTCAGAGAGGATCTATAAGATCTATCTAGGGATCATAGATAGCCGATATAGACGAGAGATTTCGCTTTCCAGTATATAGGAAGGCCATATATGGCTTAGTATTAAAGACCTCTGGCGGTATATAGATTAGATGGGTATCAATGCAGGGTGAGCTATACATAGAAGCTGTGAGGGCCTCGAGAGAGCTTATGCCCGTATCTGTAGCTATTCTTAGGAGCATAGGTAGAACACCTTTCGCGGATATCGAGCTTGTGAGGGGAACTGAGGTTGAGCTCCCTAGGTGGCTTGCAGAGATTCTGGAGAGGAGGGGTTATGTAGAGGTTAGGAGAGAGATCAGGGGTTCGAGTGATATAAATAGGGTTAGATTCTCTGAGGAGGATCATGCCAAGAGGGGGGGACTAGCTGTCTCTAGGATTCCCCCGGACTTCTATCTCGAGGTTGCAAGAATTGTTAGGTTGTTGGAGGATAAGGTTAAAAAGGGTGGATCGCCAGACGATCTCAGAGAGCTTGAGGCTATATATAAGGCTATGAACAAGATTATTCAGATCAGGATGCAGAAGATATTGCTAGCATCTATACTATATAGCGAGAGATCCTCAGAGCTTGAGAAGAACCTAAGTGTGGAGGAGAAGGCTCTATACAGAGCTATAGATGATGATGTGAAGTATTGGCTAAAAATAGCTCTGGGTGGGAGGGGTGGAGGCAGCTCTCAGTGAGAGGATAGAGGATCTCCTGGGAAGATTCCTCGAGTTCATAGATAGCGTAAAGGATAGCGATGGATCTATAAAGTATAGGAAGAGGATCAGAGAAGCGATTGCCGGGGGCCTTAGAAGCGTTGCGATCGACTATATAGACTTGATAAACTTCGACGAGGAGCTCGCGAGGATCGTTATTGAGGATCCGGGGAGATCTATAAAGATCCTCTCCGAGGCATTGACACAGTCAGCAAAGACAGAGTATGTTTTATTCACCGGAGAGCTTATACCGAGGTTCAGAGGCCTTCCCCATAGTGTTTCGATAAGGGAGATAAGGAATGAGCATGTGGGGAAGCTGATCCAGGTGGAGGGTATAGTGGTTAAGATGACACCACCGAGGCAGAGGGTTGTGAAGGCTGCGTGGCAACATATAAACCCAGAGTGTGGTGAGAAATTCTATGTAGATGTAAGCTCTGAAACACTTGAGAAACCCCCATACTGTCCTAAGTGCGGCATGTCCTCAGGGGTCTTCAAATTCTTGGAGAATGAAAGCCTATACATAGATCACCAGAGGATCTCTATTGGAGAGGCTCCTGAGAATGTTCCCTCGGGTCAGATGCCAAGGCAGATCCAGGTGATCCTTGAGGGGGATATAGTTGATAGAGTCCGCCCAGGGGATAAGGTACAGGTGATCGGGATAGTTAGGCTAGCCCCTATAGGGGGTGGGCAGAGAAGGGCTAAGGGGGTATATGAGATCGAGATCTATGCGAACAACATAGAGACAGGGGTTAAGGGTGTTGAGGAGATAGAGCTCTCTGAGGAGGATATCGAGGAGATAAGGAAGCTTGCTAGGGATCCACTGATAACCAGGAAGATCGTTGCCAGCATAGCCCCAGCTATACATGGCCACTGGGATGTTAAGGAAGCGATAGCACTCCTACTCTTCGGAGGTGTTCCAAAGCAGAGGAGCGATGGCACGAGGATAAGGGGGGATATACATGTGCTAATAATAGGCGATCCAGGGACAGCCAAGTCCCAGCTCCTCCAATTCACATCCAAGGTGGCTCCAAGGGGTATATATACTACTGGAAAGGGATCTACAGCTGCTGGGTTAACAGCAGCGGTTGTCAGGGATAAGAATACAGGGGAGTACTATCTAGAAGCAGGTGCAATGGTTCTAGGTGATATGGGGGTTGTATGCATTGATGAGATCGATAAGATGAGGGATGAGGATAGAACAGCTATACATGAGGCTCTAGAGCAACAGACGGTATCGATATCCAAGGCCGGTATACACGCCACCCTCAATGCCAGAGCATCTGTGCTTGCAGCAGGTAACCCAAGGTATGGGAGGTATATAGATGATAGGCCTTTGATAGATAATATAAACCTCCCAGTAACTATACTCTCTAGATTCGATCTCATATTTGTTCTCAAGGACCAACCATCTATAGAGGAGGATAGGCTTCTAGCAGAGCATATCACAAGTGTTCACTCAAGCTTCGAGGAGATAAAACCCCCAATAGATCCTGGGCTTCTGAGGAAATACATAGCCTATGCTAGGAGATATATAAGGCCTAAGCTAAGTGAGGAGGCTAGGAAAATGATCTCTGATTTCTTCGTCGAGATGAGGAGAGCATCGGCGGAGAATAAGGAGACACCGATAGCTATTACAGCTAGACAGCTCGAGGCCCTTATAAGGCTTACAGAGGCCCATGCGAGGATGAGGCTCAGCAACATCGCAACCGAGGAGGATGCTGCAGAGGCTATAAGGCTTATGAAGACAATGCTAGAGAGCGTTGGGATAGACATTGAGAGCGGATCGCTAGATATAGATACAATAATGACTGGAAAGCCCAAGAGTAGGAGGGAGAAGATGATAGTGCTCGAGGACATAATAAAAGAGCTCTCAAGCACAAGCCAGCTTGGATGTGCAAGCGTTAAAGAGATACTGAGCAAGGCAAAGGAGATGGGGATAGAGGAGGAGACGGCTGAGAAGATGCTCAGCCAGCTATTGAAGGAAGGCATAATATATGAGAAAACATCTGGGTGCTATAGAAAAGCATAGAGAGATCACATACTCCACAGCAAAGCACCATCTAGAACATAGGAGAGGCGACCTATGGCCTAGTAGAGATCTCTAATCACTTACTAGCTCTGATAACCTTTCAGCTCTAGTTTAGCGTTTGGAAAGTCCCTTCTCGTAGAGGCAGAGATCTTACTATAAATATAAATCTTTGTTATGTTATATGTATAGGCCATGACATGTCAAGGCTAACACTATATCTCCTAGCTCTTAGACCCTGGAGCTTCCCGATGACCGCTGTCTCTATAAGCGTTGGGGCTACATATGCCTATAGCTCTAACCACATCTTCGATCCAGCTATATATTTGATCACCCTCTTAGGATCCATAGCTCTCCACTCTTTTGTAAATATAACCAATGATTACTTCGACACAATGTATGGCGTTGATAGGCCTGGAGCACCTACTACTAGGTATAGACCTCACCCAATAATCTCTGGGATCATGACCCCTTCCCAAGCTATAATGACCTCTATATATCTCTTTGCCATGGCATTAGCAGCAGGAATATACCTTGCAATTATAGATAGATGGCTCTCAATACCCCTTGGAATTCTGGGGGTTATAGTGGCTCTAGAATATACCGCACCACCTGCTAAGCTTAAGTATAGAGGGTTTGGAGAGGCTGCTGTATTCCTCATGTGGGGCCCCCTTATGGTTCTCGGATCTTATTACACCCAGACTGGATACTTGGAGATAGAGCCTATCATAGTCTCAATACCAATTGGTATCCTAGTTGCATCTGTCCTTCTAATAGATTCGATTAGGGACTATGAATATGATAGATCAGCCGGTATTAAGACCCTCACAGTTATGCTGGGAAAGGATGTGGCGTTAAAGCTATTCACAGCAATGATTACAATAGCATATGTGGCAACACCGATAATATATATAACAGGTATAGCAGGCCCATGGATTCTAGCACCCCTCATAACAACACCTAGAGCAATAAACCTGGTAAGATCTTTTCATAGAGAGATGCCAGACACGGCTGCGCCACAAACAGCACAGCTAACAATGCTCTACGGCATAGCAATGGCCCTGGGATTAGCATTACAAGGGATCCTGCAATAGCTCGATAAACACGATTTCTAGCTTTTTATCGGGCTAGATATTCTTGAGAAGCGGAATTCGGAATTTAGATCCTCTTCTCCAAATATCTTTTCTCCCTATTGGATCTATGTTTCTAGCTTTATATACTCTTCAAAGTACTTCGATGGGAATCTAAGTAGGTTCCACTCCGACTTCGAATATTTTGATTCATACAGCTTATCCGCCAGCCCGATCTCCTCCCTCATTGACATATCTATGAGGGGCTTTTTACCTAAAAGCTTCGAGCACGCCTTTATAACCGCGTCTATTATATCGCTTATATGGAATCTCCTACCCAAAGCATCATTTAGATTTGCTACCCTGTATTTAACCTCCGAGATCTTCTTAACAGCCAGCTTAGCCCTTGAAACCTTAAGCACACTCCCCAGGATCTCGAAGTTTATCTCAATTAATAGTGTTCCGTGGAGTAAGTAATAGCTATCTTTAAATGTAGCCACTGTCCCCGAGATCTTCCTCCTCCCCAGAGGCGTTTCTATAACTACATCAGTCACATTCTCTATACTCGCCTCAACACCAAGCATTTTAAGAGCATCTATAAACCCTCGAAGAAGATCTGTGTAGAGAAACTTAGTCCCACCCCCAGGCGGACCTCTAACGGCTATGAACCAGGTTAGACACCCAAGATCTTGATATACAGCACCTCCCCCCGTGAATCTCCTAACTATAGTGGCACCTATCTTCCTAGCCCTGTCAAAGTTAACCTCCTCCTCAGCGAATTAGAAGTATCCTAGTATAACTGCATTCCTATGCCTCCAGATCCTAAGAGTATCTGGAACAATACCAGCTATAAGGGATCTCCACATAGCCTCCTCAAATGCTAAGCTCTTCTGAGGGTTATCCGGGATCTCGTATATCAGAACCCTTAAATCGCTGGAGCCTAGCATACCTCGCCAGCCTCCTTAATAGCATGTAGAATCGCTGTTTTGAAATCATCAACACTAGATCCTATGCTCTCAACCACAAATGATCTGAAGAGCTCCTCAACAACCCCACCGATATAGCTGGGATCCACCTTAAGACCTCTTAACCTATTCTCGAGCATGAAAACAGCATCCTCTGGATATATAAAGAAATCCCCAGCTCTCCTTATATCCTCGATCACACATCCTAGACGGGGATCGCGAAACTCCGATCTCTCTATCCTAGAGAGAGGTCTTCACTCGTAGTAGAGATAGCTAGGTGTCTATGGGGATGATCGGTTGATATAAAGGTTATTATGTATTAATATTGTTGGTGATTAAGACTATGCGGTTAAATCACTCCTTAACATCGATGAGCAGATCTTATAGGGCTAGGATTAGCTATGACTCCTCCAGCAAATGGGATAACGCTGTGATCGATTTTATTGTGGAGCTTAGAAAGATCTTAGGCCCCACTTTTAGGGGTCTTATAGCATATGAGGAGGGAGAGGAGTTCTATGAGAGCAATGTCCTCGTAATCCTATCTAAAATGGATCAAGAGACCATGATGAAGATCATGGAGATCAAATTCGCAATAGAGGATAAATATAGAGGCGAAATCACAATAAGCCCCTACATAGCCCTAGAGGGAGAAGAAATTGTCACAAGGATCAAAGAAACTGCTAGAAGAGATCATGTGGATAAAAGGATACTTGAAAAAGCTCTTGAAGAGTTCAGGGAGGAGGCCTTGAAGATCAAGGGTATTGTGGACATTATAATCCCGGGAGAGGAGTTCTATGAGAGCAATGTCCTCGTAATCCTATCTAAAATGGATCAAGAGACCATGATGAAGATCATGGAGATCAAATTCGCAATAGAGGATAAATATAGAGGCGAAATCACAATAAGCCCCTACATAGCCCTAGAGGGAGAAGAAATTGTCACAAGGATCAAAGAAACTGCTAGAAGAAGCTATAAAGGATCTCGAGATAATGTGCTATAATAAGGCGGCCTCCGCCTCTTATTTTGCTGTGAGGATGCTTGCAGAGGAAATTCTAAAGGTTCTTGGAGAGAGTATACCTAGGAGAGATGATAAGCTCGCAAATGCGATTAAAAACAAGGGGCTTGTGAGGGAAGCAGCTGCTATGGCAATCCTATATTCTCTTAGGAAGAAAGCAGATTACGAGGCCATGGTGGGGAGGGATGAGGCTGAGCTTGCTGTGAAGCTCTCTATTGAGGTGTGTAGATCTCTTGAGGAGTTTCTTAATAGGATTAAGGGATTCAAAATGTAAAAAAGAAAAAGCTAGCTCTTTTCTTTCACAACGGTGTTTCTGAGGGTTCCTATTCTCTCTATATATGCTTCAACTACATCTCCGTGTTTTAGGTATTTACCGGTTGCAAGTGCCACTCCTGGAGGTGTTCCTGTAGCTATTATATCCCCTGGCTTTAACGTTATGCCATCTGTTATGAATTCTATTATCTTATCTACCTTGAATATCATGTTCCCTGTATTGCTATCCTGTCTTGTCTCTCCATTCACCTTAAGCCCTATTCTGAGTGAATGTGGATCTGGGATCTCGTCTTTGGTGACTATCCATGGCCCCATAGGAGCTCCTGTATCCATGCCCTTTCCATGTAGCCATCTCTGGCCAAATGGATCTAGCTTCTCCGGCCAGCCGGGGGGCATCTGCTTATCTCTATAGCTTATATCGTTGAACACCGCATAGCCGAAGACATAGTTCATAGCCTTGGAGGCCTCAACATACTTACCCCTCCTACCTATGATAACCGCTAGCTCAACCTCGTAGTCAACCTTCTCAGAGGATCTAGGTATTAGGATCGGCCTCTCATGGCCTATAAGAGCACTAGCAGGTTTGTAAAAGACGTAGGGGGCCTCGGGAGGCTTGATCCTGGATTCCTGTGCATGCTCCATATAGTTGGCTGCGAGGCATAATATCTTCTCCGGAGCCAATATAGGTGGGTAGTAGTCTATGGAGTCAAGCCTATATAGGTTCTTTAAAAGGGTGGGGGATGATGATCTAAGGTCTTTCTCAGCATCGCTAACAAACCTCCTAAGAAGATCTAGGGCAGGCTCTCCACCCTCGATCAAGAGCTTGAGATCTGAGAACCAATTTGGTGGAGTAGCGTCATAGAGATCCTTGAAGCCTCTATACACATCTAACACATGATTCCCTATAGCAACACCGAGCCTAGGGGAGTCGAGACCCTTCGGAGAGAAGGTCAGGAGCTTCATATAACCACCGAATTACAAGTTTTATACAAGTATATATTTGATTTTATTCCTCACCTCTTAGAAACATGGATCAATAGCTTCCCAACAACCCTACCCTCCTCTAACTCCCTATGAGCCTCGGGTATCTCCTCAAAGCCATACTCCCTATATATTATCGGCTTTATACGGCCCCTCCTAACCATCTCAAGAGCCTCTGCAAGCTCCCACCTATTACCACCAGCAGTTCCCGTAATGACTATACCCTTCAGATATGCCCTTCTAAGCATAACCCTAGCCTCGCTCCCAGCTATAACACCAATGATCACGAGGATTCCCCCTGGCCTCAGCATATCTATGGACTTCTGCACAGTATCCCCTCCAACAGAGTCTAGAACAATATCGACCCCCTCTCCACCGGTTATCTCCGCAACCCTTGAGACAACATCCTCCTCCCTATAGTATATAATGTGATCCGCCCCGATAGAGAGGAGCCTCTTACCCTTTTCACTATCGCCAACAGCAGCTATAACCTCAGCTCCGAAGAGCTTAGCTATCTGAATAGCGTAGGTGCCAACACCTCCTGAGGCAGCCCATATAAAGACCCTCTGCCCAGGCTTTATCTTAGATAGGGTTACAAGGGATCTCCAAGCTGTCACCAGGGCGAGGGGTATGGCTCCGAGCTCTTCAGACCTTTGGAACCCATTAACTTTTATAAGGGTTTTAGCGGGTAGAACGATATATTCTGAGTATGATCCCCACCTATTATGCCCAATAATATATCTATTTCTACACATATTCTCAAGACCTAAGGAGCAGTAATAACACCTCCCACAGCCATATATAAAGTTAGCCACAACAGCGTCTCCCCTCTCAAAGCCATATACACCCTCCCCGAGATCCTCGATGAAGCCATAAACATCCCCACCAAGGATATGGGGGAGCCTAACCCTATACTCTGGATGTCCACTCCTAATCAATATATCAGCCCTGTTAACCGATGTAGAGACGATCCTTACTAAAGCCTCGCCCCACCCAGGCTTCTGCCCCTCTATCTCCTCGATCCTCAGCACCTCAGGACCTCCAAAAGATCTCAGAAGATATGCCCTCATAGAACCACCTTAAAAATATTTAGAGTGGGCCTATAACCTTGAGCACTGTTTTTAGGAAGTATTCCGTAAATATATGAGTTCGCCCCCAATAATCATATGTCCCCTTATAACTTACATTCCATCTAACAGGCTTCCACTTATCTGGATCTAGGATTAAATAGTTATCAGTCATAAGCTCTACCCTTCCACCGCTGGGATCTCTTGTATAGAAGTAGTAAGCCTGTGCAGCACCATGTCTCCCAGGGCCGACCTCTATTGAGTCATATAGCTCTGCAGAGCCTAGTATATCCGCTACTCTGAATATATCCTTAGCGTCTCTAACATAGTAGGCTACATGGTGATGTCCATGGATACCTCAATATAGAATATAGCCTTCGCATTATTCCTGAAAAAACTAATAACAGATCATCCCGAGTTGAAGAGAATAGCCGTAATATATGCTGAGACAGATATGAGCGTTGGACATGCCACATGGACTAAAAGGATTTTAGAGGACTGGAGAATAGGTGAGATCGTCTTCTACGGCAGCTACCCAACAACAGCCACCGATGTTAGTGGCCTTCTACTAAAGGTTAAGGAATCACGCCCCGACATAATGGTTGCACATACATATGCAGGCGACACACTACTAGTATTCTCACAGATGAAAGAGCTAAACATATCTGCGAAGGTTCTAATAATCGGCGGCGTTGGGGCTACAACATCCGCCTTCTATACAAGATTCGATAATAAGACGAAGGAAGGTGTTATAACGTGGAGCAACTGGTATCCAGATATGCATCCAACTATCAAGGAGTTCTTCAATAGATATTATAGCAAGTATGGATATACACATATGAACGTTCAACAGGGCCTTGTCATGATAAGCTGCTTCATATTTAAAGAAGCCATTGAGAGGGCGGGAACCCTTAACTATGATAAGATAAGAGAGGTTCTTGGTAGCAGTGAGTTTGACACGCCATTCGGAAGAATAGGTTTCTCTAACCAGATAATAAATAGGCCATGGATCCTCTTTATACAATATCAGGAGGAGTTGTAAAGCCAATATACATGGCAGCTGGTAGATATCCAAACACGCAGGAGGTGAACGTCCCCTACATAGTCAGCTATATCTATCCAAAGCCATCCTGGTAATTCTATATCTGAGTAATTTTTTCCCTTGCTATGGTGTTGGTGTTATAGCTGGGGTTGTAAGCCCTATTATGGGGTATCCCTTCTGGATTATCCATTTGAATGCTGCGTCAGCTGCTATGGCGCCTTCTGCTGCTGATGTTATCACCTGTTGGTAGTAGTATTTGTTCTTTCCTCCTGCGCAGTCCCCTGCTGCGAATATCCCCTCTATGTTTGTGTATCCACCTGGTTTGACGTCTATCAATCCTTTCTCATCTACC